>JAYUWT010000109.1:0-15213 GCA_043753405.1 Saprospiraceae bacterium
TTGCCTGATCCAATTGAATCCTATTGCTTTTATGAGGTGATCTTCACTTTCTATGTCGTAAAAGACCTCTGCTTCCATTCCTTGATCATACAGGCCATAATTTTGTTCAAATTCAATATAGTTATACCATATATCCTCCTTTTTGGCATATTCTTCTAAGGCTGCCTCCTGTAATTTCATTAATTCTTTGTAATCAGCCCACGTTCGTATTGCTTTTGCATTTCCTCCCGCTGCTTTTCTTTTTGCAGCCTGGATAATGAGGGACGCTTCGACATTTCTTCTACCGCCTTCAATCCTTCCTGTCTCCTCAATTCTGTTAAGTCTCTCGATTTTAACTGTTCCGGAGATAACGAGTCCTGCAAGTCTTCTAACTTCTTCATAGTTGATATTATTTTGATTGTCTAATAGTGAGTGAAGCAAAGATCCGGGGGCTTTATCATTCTCAATACTCATTATAAATTGCTTTCAATATGTAAATAGTTTTCTTTTTTAAAATAAATATTTGGGTTTTCGGCCAATATACAATATCGGAATACCCGAATGCAAGTTTTTGATCGATTTTGTTTGATAAAGAAAAATCTTTCCAAAAAATATGTTGTAATTGATGACTATATTTGTGGCTTCCTTGATTAGCTTGGTAACGTCAGCGGGATTGGATCGCTGTTTGTTGAGCCAATCAAGGAATTTTTCTTTTATTAATCTTCCCTTTCGGCGTTGAAATAAACAATAATTTCTTGTCCACTTTCCAGCGGTTCGCCTAGTTCAGCTAAGAACGATTCTGGACTTTCATGCCAAATTCTTATTCTTTCGGCAAATTCTTGAACTTCCGCTTTTCGACGTTCGTTTCGTTCGTCTTGGTCTTCGTCTGCCTCAACGCTTCTTCCAACGAAAAGGGATGCTCTAACATGTATTGTACCTCCTTCAGTGATGCCTCACTGCTCTTTTTGTGAAAATCGTTCATGTACAGCCTCTCCGGCAATGATTTTTTCTGTATGGTATCTATTTTTTTGAATCTTTCTTCGATTGAAGAAATTTCGGTTTCTGATCTTTCGGTCCTCTCAGTCGTTGAAATTGAGCCCGAGCCTCCTCTTGTGTGTGTGGATTCTTCGACATTTCTATTACGGCCTTCTGTGCTGCCAAGCTCCTCTCCCGGTGATAATCGTTCAGATACGGCCAATCCATCTTTAGTTCTTTTAGCAAAATCTTATTTTTGGTTAATTTTTTTATAAAATTCCTGAGTGAAAATGGAGTTTTCTTTTACCATTAATATCTTTTCAAAATCTACCCTTTCTTGATATTATCTCCATACTTGGGAGGGAATGATTTTTTCTGTATGGTATCTATTTTTTTGAAACTTTCTTCGACTCCCTCATTCGTTTGAAATGAGCCTTAACTTCCTCTAGCGTCGATGGGTGCTTCGACATTTCTTCTACCGCCTTCAGAGCGGCCCTGTTCCTCTCGTTGTTATAGGCGTTTAGGTGAGGATTGTCCTCGTATGATTTTTTCTGCATAATCATTTATTTGGTTAATTGTAATGTCATCTGGGATACTAAATCTTTGATCCCCTACTTTCTTTTCAAAAAGATCACTTCTGTCATATTCTCTCGTCTGCGACCGTTCGTCTCTCTCATTTCTTGCACTGACATATCGGGACGCCCTAATGAGCGTCTCACTCTTTCTAATCTTGTTTGCTCCAATCTTGCCTCCAACTCCTCCAGTTGCTTTTTCGATGCCGTTTTGTACGTTAACATAATGCTCTTCTTTTTTTTTAATCTTCTTCAAATAAAATTATCGAAACTATTTAATAGTCATCATCTATACTAAACTCACTTTTACCATTTTTATTTAATTCCTGAGTGAAAATTGACTTTTCTTTTACCGTTAATGGCTTATCAAAATCTACCCTTTCATGTTTTTATCTTCACTCCATACTTGGGCGACTGATCGAACGTAGTGGTTATCGGAATCTGTATTTCCCTCTCGTTGTATACTATTGGGGATTGAATAGTCACCATCTCCAAAATTGGATTCAAAGTCGATTGTTCCTTGTAATGGATCTTCTTTGACTTGAGTTGTAATTCTTTGTGGCTCATATTTTTCATTTGGATAAGATACAACATCAGTACCCCCGGATGCAAGTTTTTTTTCAACTTTAATTTGAATCTCTGCTCTTTTATTTTCTTTGTTGAGAATTTCTACTTTTACGTTCTGTCCCTTCGATATCTCCGGCTTTAAATTAATGCTTTGATAATGTCTAATTCTTGGAATATAGTTCTAGGCCAGTTGGTGATTTAAGGAGGATATCTCTATTCCTCCTTTGGGCTCTCCCTCTTCTGCTCCCACTTCGCTTTCCCTATCCGATTCGATATCGCAAGTGCTGTTAGCTTGAGTCGCATCTCCTTGATCTCCTCCGGAGTAAGCTTCTTGATAGTATTCTTCTTTTTCTCCATCTGTTAATGTTTAAAGATTATTTTAATTTTTAAGTTACCCAGTTTTAATTAAGGTATTTAGCTGGAGTACAACCTTTATAAAAACCTTCTTGGACTTGAGCAAAATGAGTTAGTTCGTGGTCAAATAATCGGTGGAGTCCACGCAAATCGTCGGCCCTTCCAAGTATATCACCCAGTTCCCTGCCGCCGTGTAGTGATCAAAATTTTGCGGAGTCGTTTTTATACTTTCATCGTTTATGTTCATCAGTTTCTGAATTAAAATCTATTTTTGATAAGATAATCTCCATTCTTAATAAATTCGTTTACTTTATTTGACCTTTTCCTATTAACCCTCCTTTCCAATCTACTTTCCTTTCAAAAAAGTAACTTCGATCGTATTCTCTCGTTTACGACTGTTCATCTCCCTCATTTCTTGCAGCGACATACCGGGACGCCCTAATATTTTCCTGAACGCCTCTAACCTTATTTGTTCCAATTCTTGCTCCCTCTCCTCCGAACGGGGACGTAGCGGCCTCATAGGTATTTTGGTAAAATCTATTTCTTTGTTCATCGGTTTCTGAATTTAAATCTATTATTGATACAATAAAATAATCTCCATCTATACTAAATCCGTTTACTCCATTTTTGTTTAACGCCTGAGCAATTATCGACTTTTCTTCCGTAGTTAATTGCTTCTCAAATTCCACGCGGACTTGAGGATAATGCATTATACCATTTTCATCAGTCTCGGTTAATGGGAGCCTATCAGTAATCTCACTTTCTTCCTCTAAAATAAAGGCATCCTGTGAAGTATTTTCTGCTAAATCATAAAGTAATCCAGATAAAGCCCCGCTATCCACATCATCAGAAATCAACAGCGTCATATTAAGAGAAGGTTCATACTTTCCTTGCCATGATCCAATATAAGGAGGATTAAACTTAACGTCCACGCCTCTGATCTCAGAAACTTTTTCCTCGATTTCTTCTTGATATTGGTCTAAGATTTCTTGCTGAAGCTCTTCAAATCTTTTGGATTTACTTAGGTCTCCATTAGCTATTTCTTTAGCGACCTCACTATACTCATTTGTCAAATCCCTCAGCCTGGAAGTTTCTTCACTAAAGGCTCTTACTGTTGCCGGAGTGATAAAAACATTAACATTCCTTTCGTTGGGACTTAAGCTAAATTTTGATTCGTCCGAAGATACAACATCTGAATCCCCAGATGCAACTTTTTAATCAACTTCCTTTTGGATCTCATAGCGAGGTTTTTTTTCCAAAATTTTATTTCCTACTTCAAAAAATTCTTATATGGTTATAAACTCAATTCTAATTTATTTTGGAAACTTAGAATGAGAAAAATAAACGTAAGTGAAAATCAGTTTTTATTTTCAATCTTTTTTTAGCAAGATATCGCAATGTTTTTAAGGATTATTAAGATTTTATATTAAATTTGTGGTTTCCTTGATTTGCTTAATAACCTCAGCGGGATTGGATCGCTGTTTGTTGAGCCAATCAGGGAATTTTTCATTAATGGCACCTTGCAACATCCTATATTACTGTTAAAACTTTTGAGTAACAGTTGGATCTGGATATTAGATGTTCAGTTCACTTGGATCTTTTGTGATATCTTCATCCTTAATTAATTCAATCCAACGTTCCCGGCCTCTTCATCTGTTTCTAGGGAGACATTTTTGGGGGGTTTTGTCACGGGTTTTCCTCTCATACGTCTGAAATGCGCTCTGGCTTCTTCCTGGGATAATGGATGCTTCAACATTTCTTCAACTGCTTTCAATGCGGTTCTGTTTCTTTCGTTATGATAGGCATTTAAGTGAGGGTTGTCTTTGTATGATTTTTCCTGCATAATTTTTTATTTTCTTTTTAATATCATTTACTTATTTCCAGATATACTGGTTGCTTTTAGCCAAGATACAATATAGGGACAGCTATGGATGACTATATTTGACTCTTCCTTGAGTTGCTCGATAACGTCGGCGGGATTGGATCGTTGTTTATTGAGATTTTCATGATATTTTTCATAAGTGTCATCCTGCATAGTTATTCAATTTATTAACTCTTTAAGTTTAAGTTGTATCTAATATTAGTCCTATGTCTTTCTATAGCCTCATTATTATAAAATCAATGTAAATCCCGTGTCAACAAAAAAATTTAATCACCACAAAGGTATCCTGAAGAGGGAGCCAATTTGTGCCCCATCGAATTATAGGAAAATTCAATGCCATCCTTGTCAAAATGACTGCTTCCCTCATCAAGAGATAAACTTGGATCTCTTGGAGGATTTAAGTCTTCTGCGAATTCGGGTATCTCGGGCCGGGGTTTACTATCAAAAGGATAGAATAGTAACCGGAAATAACACCCTTCTAATTTAGTCTTTTTCATTTTATAGTATCTCCATTTATTTGCAAATATGGTTCAACACAATGTTGAAGGTTCAAATATTGATTAAATTAAAATGTGAATTAATGCTTTGTACTTAGACCCTTTAACTTGTCCAGGGTATAAATATTTATCGCTACAAGTGATTTTATTTGCTTAGCTGATCTTACTCTTAATTTCCACAATCTAATGACCTTTGTTTGCCACTCCTCAATAAGAATCGCATTATAACCTTCAATATTAGACAGAACAGTCAATTGATGCATACTTATATAATCTCTTAAATTTCTACCCTTTATCGCTAGTTCCGGGTTGTCCAACTTCCACTCATTTGATCTCAAGCCAAATACTGCAAGATTAATTAATTCCGCCTCATTTGCGTAAACAAAACCTTACTGGCTTTTAGAAATATTCATTATTGGAATCAAATTGTCTTTAATAGAATCAGTATGTAGCCAGTAATTTATTTTGAATAGGGATGCTCTATCATGGATTGGGCTTTTTTCCGTTAAGCCCCGGTGTTATTTCTTGTGAAATTATTTATATGCTGTCTCTCTCCGGCTATAATATTCTCTGCACATTTAACTATTTTGCCCATAAAGTCATATTGAATACTAAATCTTTAATCAGCGCCGTCTACTTTCTTTTCAAAAAAGTTACTTCAATAGTATTCTCTCGTTTACGACTGTTCATCTCCCTCATTTCTTGCAGCGACATATCTGGACGCCCTAATGTTTGTCTGGCGGCTTCTAACATTATTTGTTCCAATTCTTGCTCCCTCTCCTCTGAACGGGGACGTAGCGGCCTGTACGGAATCTTTGTAAAATCTCTATCTTTGTTCATCGGTTTCTGAATTAAAATCTATTTTTGATAAGATAATCTCCATCTATAATAAATTCGTTTACTTTATTTGACCTTTTTCCATTAAACCTCCTTTCCCATCTACTTTCCTTTCAAAAAAGTAACTTCGATCGTATTCTCTCGTTTGCGACTGTTCATCTCCCTCATTTCTTGCACCGACATATCGGGACGCCCTAATATTTTCCTGAACGCCTCTAACGTTATTTGTTCCAATTCTTGCTCCCTCTCCTCCGAACGAGGACGTAGCGGCCTCATAGGTATTTTGGTAAAATCTATTTCTTTGTTCATCGGTTTAATCTTTTGGATTTTTTAAATCCACATTTGCTATTTATTTAGCTTCTAACTATACTCATTTGTCAAATCTTCTCAGTCTGGAAAGTTGTTCACAAAAAAGCTCTTATTGTTGCCGCTGTGATAAAAACTCTAACACTTTTATCTCTTTTAAGGCTTAAACTAAATTTTTATTCGTCCGAAGATACAATAGTGGTACCCCCAAATGCAAGTTTTTTGCCAACTTTCTTTTGAAACTCAACTTTTTTATATTGGAGTATTTCTCCAATAGAAGAAGACAATTTATTATAGAACAATATGACCATTACAGTACACCAATTATAACTGGGGATGAGGAGCTTGTAGTGGATAATTATACAGAATTTTTTTTAGTGAAAAATGGAATGCAGTTGAATGGAAGGCCTTTTTTTCATTTTTGTTGAAACGCGGGCAATACTATAAGGTCGATGACAAATCTTGCAAGATATATTTAAAATGGCCTTATCTACTCACATCTATACCCACAACCCGGCTTTAGGCTCAACCGGGGGCACTTTTTTCGTCCCCCCCAACCTTGATTTTGAAAAATACTTTTCGCCCCTTTTGGAAATATTTTATCAGATATAATCTCCAGAGATAAGTTAGCTTATTATTTGAGGCTAACAATAAGTAGAAAATTAAGCAAGCGCATACTTTGAAAACACATGAAGCCGATTTATCCTTTACATCAATTCGGTTTTGAATTTCTCAAATAAAAAATGAAATTGTATGCAAATAGTATGCAAATAGTATGCAAATTAAAAAGGGTTTCGAGATAAAAAGTTCAAAACCCTTGCGAGAGTAGTGGAGAATACCGGGCTCGAACCGGTGACCTCTTGCCTGCCAGGCAAGCGCTCTAGCCAACTGAGCTAATCCCCCTTCATATCATATACGTTCAATTAAAGGTATATCTTTTACTACCATTTGAACGGTATTTCTTAATCTTTCTTCCAATAATACGATCTTTCCTTTTGTCAAACTCTTTAACACATCTTCCTGATAATGTCGGATCGTAATGAGTTCCATACCCGTCTCCACTGTAACTGAATATTCTTTTTCAAGGATCACCTTCAGCTTTTCGATGCGGTCCGGAAGATCCGGTACACAAACCGTAAAACTGATAGCTGTATTCCTCATCATGTTGATAAAGATGCGCAACTCCGCAAATACCTTAAAGAGATATGCCATATGATGTTCTACAACGAATGAAAAGTCGCGCGTTGCGATATGCAATAAAGTTTGATTTCTCTCGAGTACAACAATGGGTGGATAATGATCGTCCACATCTGGCCCAATATACGTTCCTTCTGTTTTTGGATCAACAAAAGACTGGACGTATAAAGGAATATTCTTATTCTGTAATGGTTTAATGGTCTTTGGATGGATCACAGAAGCGCCATAATAAGTCATCTCTATCGCTTCTTTGTAGGACAATCGTGCCAACTTTTGTACATTCTTGAAAAGACGCGGATCTGCTGTCAAAACTCCTTCGACGTCCTTCCAGATGGTCATTTTAGTTGCATTGAGGCAATAAGATAAAATGGCCGCCGTGAAGTCCGAGCCTTCTCTTCCGAGGGTAGTTGTCTGATTGTCATCTGTAGAACCAATAAATCCCTGCGTCACAACAAATTTGCCGTCTGAAATGATAGGTTCTATAATCTTATTTACTGCATCCTGGGTCTCATTCCACAATATCTGAGCTTCTCTGTAAGTAGCATCAGTCTTTATTATATCACGGGCATCGATCCATTTACTTGCAATATCTATCTGGTTAAAGTAAGCTGTTACAATCCTTGTTGACAACATCTCACCTACACTCACCAACTGGTCATAAATATAATCGTAATCATGTTTAGGCGCCTCTTCGACGATCCAGTCGATCTCTACAAAGAGATCATTGACAGTGGCGTAGATCTCACTTCCTGGTGCAAATAATCCATCGATCAAACCAAAATGATGCTTTTTAACAAAGTCTATCTTTTCCTGAACATCTCTGGAATTGTTGTAGTAAGCATTCATCACATCTTCCAAATGGTTAGTTGTCTTCCCTGAAGCCGAGATAACGATTACTATTCTATCATTTTTGTAACCGGACAATATGTTGGCTACATTTTTAATACCATCGGTATCTTTTATAGATGCCCCACCAAACTTGAAAACGTACGTTTCTTTTTTCATCATTTTTCATTTCAGTAACTAACCGGCAATCTCCTGATCCTAAGACCAAAATCAATTTTGTTGATTACACATTCATGCTTTCCGACTGCAAAAAACTGAAATTATATTCACATTTGGTTAAAATGGGAGATAATAATTGAAATAAGTTAGAAGGTTAGGAGGTTAGAAGGTCGTTTAACGGGAGAACTATGATGGCTATTTTGCTCAAAAACAAGGAAGGTATATCGATTTTTAAATTAAAAAATAAGAAATTAGAAGTTAAAGCAAAAAAGTAAGAAGTTTATGAGGCCGCTCATTCTGAAATGTCATTACACATTACACATTACCAATTTTTATGAAGACAACGTTTCATCAGCGTTTATTACTGATTACCAATTACCAATTACATTTGTATCACTCAAAATTGAAAATAAATGTCTGTGGAATATATACAAAATCGTAATTATTGTCCTTTATTATGATCCTGTCACAAAGTATAGAATAAGGGTCATTCCTGTCTTTAACAACATCCAAAGGATATACTTCGGGAGTACTCCAATAATAGGCTCGGTTTAATTTTTGGCCGTCATACAGGGTGAATCTCATAGAAATAATATCATATTTTTTTCCGTCTATAAATAAGTTGATGGTATGACTCTTTGAATTTTTTATATAATCCAGGGAAAATATAGGGCTGTCAGGATTTGCAACCATTTTATTCCACTCCATACTTGTCTGAAATGCTTCCGTAAGTTCCCTGGGCTCAACAGTTTTGGAAAAATGATCTCCTTTAGGTGAATTGACCGGATGAATAGTCAGATTACGTTTACCCAACACGATCACAGAATCACTTTCCGACATAAAATTGATGGTGGTTTCAAAGTTTGGAATATTATAAATCCTGACTTTGGGAATATGACGATAAGCATCCAGGATAGGTTTATTTGCAACTAAAGAAGTATCAAGTTTTAACACCTGACTACCATTTTGTAAAGTTACTAGTTGATACTTAAAATGAGTTACTTTACTAAATGCAGGTACAGTCAAAGGTTGACGGTATGAAGGGACATCCGGAGTCACATGGATTACCGAAGTATAAGTAAGTCCGGTAGAAGTTTTTAGATAGCAGATCAACTCATCATCAATAGCTATTTCAACTATAAATTTATTGAAAGCTGCATCGGAAAGTTTATCAAACCTATCATGTAGTGGAATTTCATTTCTTAATTTATCGGATTTATTGTACAGATAAATGTGCTTCTCTTCAAAACTATTTAGAAGTATATCGTCCACATACAACTGAAATCCAACTTTTCCCAAATTCCTTGCCTGTGTAATATTGACGGAGGTAATGCCCAGAAAATTGTTTTTACCTGTGCTCTGTAGTTCTAAATTAACAACACCCCAAAGTAAATGGACGGAACCATTAGAATGAAAAGTAAAAAGAGAAATAAAAACAAAGAATGTTATAAGCGATCTGCTCATATATGGTCATGGTTAATAAAACATTTCTCTTTCAGGGTCGTAATAATCCTCAGGTTTTGATTTTGTACGATATTTTTTAGGACTTTGCTGCATAGCATCATTTAGACTTGGATAAGGTTGAGCAGTTTTCTTTTCATCAGGTGACAACCATCCTTCTATTTTATCCAGAATATCGTCTACAGTTTTGGATTTAGCCAGGATTCTGATCAATTGTTGAGCTGCGACTGTACCTACCAACTTGATAAGCCGTCCCTTGGTACCTTTGAAAAAAAGCTTATCAAATAAAAATGGGACGACCACATCTATTGCAATTGCGATATAGTCCACCTCATTATTTGATGTCTCATTTTCAGTAGTAATTGGATTTAAAGAAAGTGTAGAATTCATTTTAAAATAATTAGGATAAAGGAATTATAAATTGTTTGGGACGAATAGATTAATTTTCAAAACTGAATCAGGTTAATTACTTTAAAGTACTGAGAAATTGATTCTCAGTACTTTAAAATGTAATTTTTTTCACCTATTAGGAAAGTATCTCGTCTGCAAGGTCAGATGTGGTTTGGGCATACTCATCTTTTTTAGATCGTATTTTATTAATACCTTCTAATACCTTATCTCGAAGATCATTAGATATCTTACTTGTCGCATCTGTGATCTTGTGACGGGTCTCTTCCCCCTTTTCCGGTGCAAGCAAAACTCCTAAAGCTACTCCTGCAGCTATTCCGGCAAATAAAGCTAAAACTGTTTTTCCATTGTCGTTACTCATAGTATTAAATTAATATGTTTATAATTAAAAAAATCTAAGCGATGTCTTTTAAACGGAATCTTGATTATAAAATTGCGATCCTGTGTCATAACACACTTATACAAATAAATGTTCTAAATCAATTTAAAGTTCCTAAAAACTTAATTTCAATTTAATAAAATATAAAAAATTAGATAAAGCTTATCGGATGATTACCCGGACGATGAAAATAATATATTATAAATAAGTACTGTAATCTGAATACCAACCTACATTTTAATCGGTTAATCCTATGCATACATCTGGTTTTTGCAAATTATTATCGTAAAGATAGTACTAAGTAATACATAATACTATATCTTTGCGTTATCTTTGTATTGTAAATATTTCAAATATTCATTTAATAGATATTCGAAATCCACAATAATTTTCAAAATAAAAATTAAAACCATGATATGAGTACCATTGAAACTAATGAAAAAGAAACATTAAAAGTAGAAAATACAAAAGCCCAGATGCGCAAAGGTGTTCTGGAGATGTGTATTCTCGGAATTATTTCTGGTGAAGAACTTTACACAACCGATATAATTAATAAATTAAAAGATGCTGAATTGCTCGTAGTGGAGGGAACAGTATACCCTTTGCTTACAAGGTTGAAAAACGGCGGATTATTAGAATACTCCTGGCAGGAAAGCAGCAGTGGGCCACCAAGGAAATATTATAAAATCACTCCGACAGGAGAAAATTTATTAACAGAACTGCTCGAAAGCTGGAATCAATTAGTTAAAGTCGTCTCACAAACTACAAAAAACATTAAAGATCATGAATAAAACAATAAATATAAATTTAGGTGGGTTTCCTTTCACAATGGATGAGTTGGCCTTTGACCTGTTAGAA
This sequence comes from Saprospiraceae bacterium, assembly GCA_043753405.1. GTDB lineage: Bacteria > Bacteroidota > Bacteroidia > Chitinophagales > Saprospiraceae > Parvibacillus. Next base: position 11,278 of record JAYUWT010000109.1, read on the forward strand.
CGTTATATCTCATCCATCAAAAACCACTTTGCATATTCTGATAGTTATCAGGAGATCATTACAGATATCGAGATAAGATTGGGTGAGTTATTGCAGGAAAAGACCGAGGCAAAATCAATAGTGACCACAGCGGACGTCGAATATGCGATTAAGACAATGGGTCGTCCTGAAGAATTTGGAGCAGAGTCAATTGATCTTCCCGGGGAAGATTTTGAAAGCGCTTCTAAAAATAAAAATACAACCAGGAGAACAGGAACCGGTCGAAAACTTTTTAGAAATATAGCAGAAAAGAAACTAGGTGGTGTATGTGCAGGTATAGCAGCATATTTTGGTATCCGTAATGTTATGTGGGTAAGATTGGCATTTATCGTTTTTACGATCACAGGAGGTTTTGCTATTCCACTCTATATTATCATGTGGATTTTTATACCTGAAGCCAAGACATCAGCGGATTATCTTGCCATGAAAGGTGAAAAGATCACAGTGAGTAATATTGCAGATTATTTAGAAAAAGAAATCTCAAATTTTTCCACACAGGTCAATGAATTCACAGATGATATTCAGGAGAGATTGGGAGGTCAGGGAAAAAAGTCTTTTAGAGCCGGTGGACCATCAATTGACCTCGAACAGAACATAAAAGCAAGCTGGGCGAGCCTGGTACGGTTTTTGCGACCCCTCATGGTAGTAATCGGAGTCCTTTTATTGTTATTTTTTGCCGGGATCTGGATCACGCTCATAGTAAGTTTTGTTTTGTCAATGCCGATATTAAACTTTGTATCTTCTTCTTCATCTTTGGTCAATTTTATTGCTACGATCAATAGTGTAATCATTTTGGGTGTGCCGTTGGCCTTTGTAATATTTGCGGCATTAAAGCTTTTATTCAGGACAAAAATAAACAGGAGTTTAAAACAGAGTTTACTTGTATTCTGGTTATCCAATCTTGTTTGTTTGATAATTCTTGGTGCAACCACATTTAAAGAATATAGCAACAATGGTTCTGTGGAGATCAAACAGGACCTGGGTGGATTGAAAAGTGAAATCATAGAATTAAAGACTAAGGAAATCAACTATGAAAATTCCCATCTACAATTTGGAGATCTCAGGATGGGCAACGACGATCATCTGCAGATAGCACATGAGTTCCGTCTTAACATTTTACCTTCTGAAACAGCACTTTGGTCAGTAACAAAAAGGATCAAATCAGGTGGATCTGATTCTAAGCAGGCGAAATTAAATGCCAATTGCGTTGAATATGAAATACTAACTTTGAACGATCATGAATTGGAAATACCAAATTATTATTCGATCAACAAAGATTGTAAATACAGATTTCAACATGTGGAAGTCGACCTGTTCATCCCTATTGGTAAATCATTGGTTATTCCTAAAGAATTGGAGTGGAAACTTGGTGAGATTAGTTATGACAAAGATCAGATGAAAGATGGCTGGAAATATATCGAAGGTAAAAGATATACCATGACGGCAAAAGGATTGATGTGTGCAGATTGCTCTCCTGAAGAATTAAAGAACATTAATGAACCTGCTAATTATGAGGAACATATACCAAGTGAAGAGATCCCAAATGATGCCTTGCTTCAAAATGCGGATACTAAAAATGACGTTAATTATGATCGCTTTGGTGAGTTATTGATCAGTTTCGATAAAATTATTGGTGGAAGTCCTGATAAAATAAAATTTGATAAGATCAATTTTAATGTAGTTCAAAGTTCGGATTCAATGGTTCACATAACCAAAAAACTTAAGTTTTATGGACCACGAAGTATCAACTATGATAATTTTGATCAGTACTACTCCTATAAACAAACAGGTAATGAAATTATTTTTTCAAATGTTGCATTTTTAAATAGTGATCTAAATGCTGTCAATCCTGTCATAGATGTAACTTTGGCTCTTCCTCTGGGAACCAAAGTGCGATTCGATGATTCAGTCAATGAATTTGATGAACAAATTAAATATGATACAGACGAAATACCCGGTAACTGGCGTTTTGTAAAAAACGAATTACTACTTATGGGCCCAAAAGGCCTTAAATGCATCAATTGTAATTAATAAAACGAATGGAAGAAAAAACTCATACCACCACAGACAAGATCCTGTGGTGGCTTTCATCAGCAGATGCTGAGCTCCTGGAGGGAAATAGATCAGAACAAAGAAAATTTAGTCTGATCGGACTTTCTATCCTTTTTACATGGATATTCGCCACCGTTGTGTGGGCTTATTTTTTTAGTACAGTTATTGACAATGGTTTGATTGTGGTTCTGGGTGGTTTGCTGATGGGAGGTATTGTTCTAACAATTGACAGAGTGCTGATAGCTGGAATGCAAGGTTCCAATGTCAACAAAAAAACCGGGCCGATCGTATTTCGATTGGCTTTGGCATTATGTCTGGGAGCATTTATGGCGCAACCGGCCTTACTTTACTTATTCAAAAAGGACATTGATGTCCAATTGACTTTTGACCAGCAGGTTAAGAAACAGCACACAGTAGCTGAAGTAAAAAAAGCTCTTGCTCCTCAGGTAGCTCCTTTGCTGGCTCAGAGAGATTCCTTGGCTAAAATTCAAATGGGCCTTGATTCGCAGGTAGTTGTCCTCAGAAATTCTTTCTTAGCCGAAACTGATGGTTCAGGTGGCACAGGCAAGATCGGTATTGCTGAGATTGCTAAAGCAAAAAAAACGGAATACGATATAGCACTTGCACAAAACATTCAATGGAAACAAGCCGCCGCGCCAATGTTAGCTGCTACCAACGCACAGCTCGACACGCTGACGAAAATACAAAATGAAAGAATAGCTGCCTATGATAGCCAGGCAGGTGATGGTTTCCTGGCGAGGATCGAAGCCTTACAGCACCTCATCGAAGCAAATATAGCATTGAGGTGGAGATACTTCTTGTTGCTTTCTATCATTATATTAATCGAATTGGCTCCCATCCTGAGTAAATTATTGCTCAATACTAAAGTATACAATCAAAGATTGGTGCTCGAAGAAGGTTATCTTTTAAATCTGGACAGGGAAGTGTTTGAACGTAAATACAGTGAAGCTAAAAAATATGCAGATTCAATGCATCAATCCAACATGGATTCAATTAATAAGATCTTTGATCAGACCAATGATCTCAAGGATGAACTTGATAAAAAACCGGTCAATGATTTTGAATTGCACAACAGGGGTCCGGCCACTGTCAATGGATTACTTGCCCATATGAAAAAGACCGTTCTGGGAAAACACACTTGATGAGTGGAGAAGGGAAAGTTGAGAGTGGAGAGGAGAAAGTTGAAAGTGGAGAGGGGAGAGTGGAGAGTTGGGCGGAGATGAAACATTGTATCATGACTTGAAGGCTGATAGCTATTGGCTGATGGCTTGTTTGTTAAAACGAAATTTCTTGAGCTTCTGATTTAATTTAAAAGAAATTTTAAGAAGTTAATCTTCCTTTCCGGAGAGTTAAGTTAATACACAATTTAGCCAGTATCAAATATTTGACATTCTTAGCTTTTTTACACAATCAGGTGCAGCGCACCGAAATCTTAGAACTATTGTATTTAACGGAATAAAGTTGCAGCGCACCGAAACATTGACCTTACAAAGTATCTTTAATCGTCTTTTTTTATACCGTTCAATAATTTAAGATCCTCCGGCCATTTTTTCACACTACTTGCCCAGCACATATAAATAATGATGCATAAAATTAGGAAATAACCTTATGGAGCTTTTATGTATAACTTTCAATCCCAGAGCTTTAAAAACCTTCACGTAATGTTCATGTGACCTGAAATTTAAAGGCACCGGTATATCTTCTTTCAATTTATTAAGCAGAAAATCGCTTCCGGATATATACCACTTATCTACAATGGATATATACATTTCTTCTGCGATAATAATTGTACCATCCTGTTTTATGATCCTTTTTAACTCTGCG
>JAYUWT010000110.1:0-5437 GCA_043753405.1 Saprospiraceae bacterium
AACTGATCAAAATGTATGATGATGTTTTTAATGACCTGAATCTTCCTGTGACGATAAGGTGGAACAATCGAAAAGTGCTTTATGGAATCATTGAAACAGCCGGCTTACAGGATCATTTCAATTTGATAACCATTATTATCGATAAACTTGATAAAATAGGACCCGAAGGTGTTGTCAGAGAATTAACTGATAAACAATTTGATCAGGATCAGATCAATATTATCCTGGATTTGATCTCTGAGGATTTAAAAAACTTAAAAACAAGGATGAATTCTAACCAGGGATTAAAAGGAATAGAAGAACTAGAGACCGTTTTATTTCATTTGGAAAGTGCTGATTTGGCTAATAAACTGGTCTTTGATGCTACTCTGGCCAGAGGATTGGGCTATTACACAGGCTGCATTTTTGAAGTAAATGCAAACAATGCTCAGATGGGAAGCATAGGAGGAGGAGGAAGATATGATGACCTTACAGCTATTTTTGGGATGAAAGATGTCTCCGGAGTTGGTATTTCTTTTGGAGTAGAAAGGATTTACGACATCATGGAAGAGCTGAAATTATTTCCTGAAGAAGTATTTAAAACAAAATTATTGTTAATTACATGCATCGATCCTTCCTCAATGTCTTATGCGATCGGTCAGCTTAACCTGATCAGAAAACAAGGAATTCCTTGTGAAATTTACCCTGAACCGGTCAAATTACAAAAGCAAATGTCTTATGCAAATGATAGTGGATATGCATATGTGGCGGTCATTGGGGAGGAAGAAGAAAGACTAAATAAAGTGAACCTGAAAGACATGAAAACAGGCGAGCAAAAACACCTTGATCACACAGAATTAATTCAATTCTTTGTTTAAATTATTCACATATAGCTAGTTTATATATGTTAATGTGGCGTTTTTTTTGGTCAAAAATAGTTATAAAGTGAGGAATAGTGCTATTTTTACATTTGCAATACGTTGCATAAGAACCTTATTTATTAACCAAAATACTGACAATGAAATTATTAATTTTCATTGTACTGGCAGTTTTTTGCATTTGTACATCCCCTCGAACGGCGCACGCCACCTTAAACATTGCATCATTAGAGTCTTCAGCTGAAGAAGACAAGGAATTTGATGAAAGTTTAATAAAAATCAGACTTAGAAAACTTAACTCTGCTATTGATATTAGATATACTCCGGAAGTTAAAAAATTTCTGCAGACCTATATCAAGACATATAGAGCAATGTCGGAACAATTATTAGGCCGGGCAACTATTTATTTCCCATATTTTGATCAGGCTTTACAGAAATACGATTTGCCTGCTGAGTTAAAAATGATCTCAGTGATTGAGTCTTCCCTTAATCCCAATGCTATATCCCCGGCCGGCGCTATTGGTCTTTGGCAGTTTATGCCGGCAACGGCGAAAGGTATGGGCTTAAATTTTAATAGTGTAGTAGATGAAAGAAGGGATCCAAATAAATCAGCAGATGCCGCGGCACGATATTTATCAAAATTATACTCGCAGTTTGGTGATTGGGGCCTTGCTCTGGCCGCCTACAATTGCGGCCCCAACAGAGTCTTAAATGCTCTAAAATTAGCCGGCGGTGAAAAGGATTTTTGGAGTATCAGAAAATATCTTCCCCGTGAGACGCAAAATTATGTACCTAAATTTATAGCAATTAATTATGTTTTTAATTATTATTCTAAGCATAAATTAAAGCCTGCTTTTCCTGAATTAGATCTTCAAATGACAGAGATCACCAGCCTTTACAGTAAAGTAGACCTCAGAGCTTTGTCAACAAGATTAGGTGTTCCCTATGAAGTCATGAAAGCACTTAATCCTATGTATCGTCAGGGTTATATCCCGGCCTCCGAAAACGCTATGAATATATTTTTACCTATGCGTTCTATGCACAATTTTAGAAATACTCAGCCCAGGCTTGACATCCAAATCAATACCCTTAATGAAACCATTCTGGTCAATTCCGGTGAAGGTGACTATTTTGAAATGATCTATACGGTCGCAAAAGGAGAAAAATTAGAAGATATTGCTTCCAATGCTAAAATTTCAAACTTGTTGATCCGGTTTTGGAATGACATGAACAGTAATATATTAAAGGAAGGCCAGACTCTTAAGTTGTACAGTTATAAAAACCAAAAGATGGGTTTGATGTCAAAACAAACTGTTATGCAACCTTTAAAGGATCAGTTTGTACAGGTAAAATCAATGATGGAAGATGGTAATTTTATTAACATAACCCTCTCATTAACAGTTGAAGAGGTGGATGTAAATGAATATATTTATCACAGATTGGGTGAAAAAGAATCAATTGCTGATATCGCAGATCAATACAATGATGTGACTATTGAAAGCATTATCGAATTAAATGAAATTACTAAAGATAATGTACCCATGCCCGGTGATCAGATTAGGGTGAAGATAAAGAGTCTTAAATAGTTAGAAAGTTAGAGGGTTAGAAAGTTAGAAGGACGCTCGTAAAAGTAAAGTTTGTTGTTTGAAGGTTATCACCTATCACCTATCACTTATTTTAAAAAGCAAAGAAGGCCTGTCAAACAAATGACAGGCCTTCTTAAAATTAAAAATTATAAACTCTAAACTCAATTAAACTATTTCAATATGCTTTATCACCTTAGCAACTTTATTTTTTTGTAAAACCACAGACAATATTCCATTTTCATAAGTTGCAACTATATTATCATTTTGGATGGACTTATCCAGCTGAAATTTTCTTGTAAATTTTGCAAAGCTGAATTCCCTTTTTAAATATTTGCCTTTTTGATTTTCATTGGTGTTGTTTCCTTCTTTTTGATTTACTGCGATGCTCAAAGTATTTTCTACAACTTTGATCTCGAAATCACTTTTCATAAGGCCCGGAGCTACAAGTTCAATTATGTAGTTATCTTCATTCGCCTTGATGTTATATGAGGGCATCTCATGCACAGAGTCATTAGACCAGAAACGGTTTAAACTTTGATCGAAGAAACTATCCATATTTTTAAATGGCCTTAATGAGTTTTGAATCCTATTACAATTTTCCATTTGTTTGGTTTTTTCTATTAATTAATTGAAATGCTTTTTATTTCTTTTTTAACTTCCTCTTTGAAGTTTAATCTGACGGTCAAAATTCCATTCGTCACATTTGCATTTATTGATTCTGTTTCAATCGCTTCTGACAAGGTAAAATCCATTTTAAAACCTTGCTTACCAAAACCTTTGTGTAAGAATTTTTCAGAACTTTCTGCCGGGAGCTCGTATTTACCAACTATTGAAAGCTTGTTTTCGATAAGTTGGATGTCCAACTCCTCTTTAGAAAAACCGGGAATGGCAACTTCTAATCTATACCCTTTATCATCCTTATAAATATTACTCGCGGGAGTCAATGAGTTTTTTGTAAATGAGTTAGTGGTTTGAAATCTATTTCCTGCCGGTCGATAAAAATGTACTTTATTCATGACTTAATATTTTTAGTTATTTATAATTACTAAAATGCAACTAATATTCCGAAACCTAAAATCACTTCGAAATATGAAATAATTTCCGAAATGCAACTAAATACAAGCCATTATGGCATTAACTTAAATTATTACACGACATTATGGCGTAAAATGATTTATTTTTGATAAGATCCTGAAAGTATTTGAAGCATTTTATATATTTTTGTAATCAAATACAATTAGAGATGGATAAGAGATACACCTCACTCAAAGAATTTTATCCTTACTACCTGACTGAACATAGTAACAGGACTAGCAGGATATTACATTTTATTGGCACATCATTATTTATCAGCGTTCTAATTTATTGCGCTGTCACGAGGACATGGAATTGGTTTATTGCAGGCCCTTTGATCGCATACGCTTTTGCATGGGTAGGACATTTCTTTTTTGAAAAAAATAAACCGGCTACTTTTAAATATCCTTTCTATAGCCTTGCCAGCGACTTTATCATGTTGTTTCACTTTCTGACAGGCCAATTGCCAAATAGAAGGAAAGCAGCAGATGCAGTTCATAAAGCGTCTGTTTAAAGAATACTCATCATCTTTTCTATTAATTTTTATGTATTAAATAATTATATAATGTATATAATTATAATTTGCTTACCTTTGTGAAGCGAACAAGATATTTCCCGGCAATTTGATTCTTTTGAATTTTAGAGTAGGAGAGATTAAAAGGTATATTATTTATAACGACAACAATTTTATTATTATGAACAAATTTTTAATTCTGCTATTAGCTCTTGTTATTTTTTCCAATAAAGGGCAGGCTCAGGTGGATTCGATCCACTTTCAATTCCAGGATACTTTGCTCAAGGCCGGTACAGATCATACATTTTTAATAACTGTGAGGGAAGATCTTAGTGAGATGTTGGGATTTCAATTCTGTATAAAATTTGATGATGAAAACATCAATTTTAAAGAGGTCGGTACTATTTATTTACCGGATCTGAGCACAGATAATATTAATGCTTACCCGCTGGGTAATCCTGATTTGATAGCTGTGGCACTCGATGTGATATCTGTGCCATATACAGGAAACAAACTGCTCGAACTGGAATTTCACGTGATCAAAGATTGCAGGGTTAGGGATGTGATACAGATATTGACTGCATATCGATTTAAAGAAGATGAATCATACAGTTTTTCAGAAGTATTTTTTGATGTAGAAACTTTACCTATAGCCACAGAATATTTACCTTTTAGTATTTCAGCGATCAAAGATATTAACATAATTAGCTCAAGTGTTTATCCTAATCCATCCTATGGAAAAGTAAAATTAGATTTTAAGTATAGCGGTAAACTAACAGCACCTTTGACAGTCTATGATGCTTTAGGAAAAGTTGTCAATCGAACTGAAGTACAGATCTCATCAGGTAACAATACGCTCGAACTAGAGAGAAATTTATTTGGAGCAGCCGGCAATTATGTTGTCAAAGTTGAACTGGGAAATAAAATCATAAATGCAAAAGTTACGATTATCAATTAAGATAATTTAAACGAACAATAAAAGAAGCAACTTGAGAAATCACGTTGCTTTTTTTGTTCTTAATATGCAACGTATTGATATTTCAAGACATCATTATTTATAAGTAGGATCCATAAGATAGCCTGTTAAGTGCTGAACCATAGTAAATCAGGATAGACCGGGCCATAATATATCTTATTGATTATATGTATATTTGCGATGTAATCCCATTAATACAACAATAAGGTGAAGTATCTTCTGCCATTTTTGTTATGTTTTTATTTTAGTTTGTCCGGTTTCGCCCAGTGCAAATTTGATATCAATTCCCCTATTCCCTCTGATGCGGATTTTTTTGTGCAGGGAAATGTATCCGGTTTAATAAATAGCGATTTAGCCGATCCGGCTCAGGCCTTATGTGGCATTGAAATTGAATTTGAACATGAATTTATCGGCAATGTCCAGATAGATC
>JAYUWT010000111.1:0-5427 GCA_043753405.1 Saprospiraceae bacterium
ATAGTATTACGTTAGGGATAGTATTTTTACTGCTATTTGCAGTACAAGTTTCATCTCATAAGAAAAAGATATACCACCCTGAATTCAATGATCCAGGAATCTGGTCAACCTTTGATATTGGCAACGCTTACGCCTATCCACCAGGGGTAGGAATTCTTAGCGATGCTAAAAATTGTTTGAGTTGTCATGTAAACAATGGCCCATGGAATGACGACCACAATTTGATTATTGATATCTTGGATAAGGAAACGAAAACTTCATTGAGACAACGGGATGGTTCCTTTTTAATTGAGGTTCCGCGATGGGAACAGAGAACAATTCTGACAGTAATCGGTAATCTAAAGTCAAGCGACAAACCTTCACCTCACCGAAATGCCTGGCTATATATTGATTCCACGACAATAGGCACGAGTTCACTTTCAAAATTTGCTCCGAATTGGAATGTCAATCTTCCCATGTCCTGCAGGGTTGTAGGTGACAATCTTAATTGTTACCAGGATGCGAATATTACAAGTCTACCCATGACAATACAACCATTGGAAAACGCAAGAAATACAGAAGTACAATTACAAGTGATGCTCACGAATGGGGAAGGAGTGAAAGGTAAAACAGATGAGATGAAGGGAAATTACTTCATAAGGAAGGTGCTTTTGAAAGTGAAATGAGAATGCTATGATCCTCTGACCCATTCTTTGACAAAGATCGTTTGTATCGAGCCATGGCTAAAGGCGGTATTTCAATAGTTTTGCCATCAAAAGCTGATAATCCTGTTCCAATTCCATCAAAGTGACATAAGCTGTAGATTAGACTTTGCGCTATTGTAAAAAAAAAGAGCCTCACAACATGGAAGGCTCTTCCATCTTCTGACATACAGTTAATATTTATTTCACTACAACAACCCTTTTAGTAAACACCTCCAATCCAACAATCTGTTTTATTTACAAGGCATTTTGTAGCTAAGTTCTGTAACGGTTGCTCTAAGTATTTCCGGAGATATTATTTGTGCATCATAGACGATGGATACTTCTTTTGAATTTAAGTTAAGTATTGATTGTTTCACTCCTTCTTCGTTAGCCAAACCCTCTTCAATTACTTTTTGGCACTTTCCACAGGCAGCAGCGGGGATTTTAATAAAGAGTAAATCATCGCTTTCGCTTTTTATCACAACTCTTTTCTCATCTTTAATTTGATTGCAGGAGATGCTGGAAATCAATCCTATTGTGAGGATTAGAAATTTTATTGATGCTATTTTCATTAGTTTATTATTTTCATTTTAGACCTACTCTAATCAGTTTTCGGCTTCCCTGTTTTTTTTATAAATAAACATTTTGTATCTAAGTTTGCAACGGTTGCTTTAACGATTTCCGGAGACATTATTTGTGCATCATAACTATGGATTCTTCGTCAAATATTCATTCTTCTATAGAAGATACTTGTACATTTTTGCAAGCGTAACATGATAATCTTTCTCTGTCTCCATGTACTGTATAGCTGCATTATTATAAAAACTGGTCTCAAGGAAGTATTCTATAATCGTGATTTCTCCAAGAGCTAAAGCCTTATCAAGCAAGGTTATACTACTGATAGCACTGAAAGACTCATTGTATTGAAGGATGAGTGAACCATATGAAGTATGCAGGTCATAAAGTGCTTTAAGCTCATGATATTGATCATTTAGATGTTCTTGCAAAACAAGGTCCCTATATGAAACATCTGCTTGTTGAGATTCAAATCGATTTTTCTGTTCCCATAATGGCAAGGTAATTCCGGCATGAATACCGCTAAATCGCTGACCCAGGATCCCCTGATACCGATAGCCCGCTTCAAATTTTGGAAGCCTCCATGTTTTACTAAGTGAAAGCTGACGCTCAGAAATTCTTTTTTCATGTTCAAGCAGAATGCGTGAAGGGTCATTTTGTTCATATTCATTTTCAAACACATCAAATACAGCGATCTCCTGAAAAGGAGGATATATCGTATCAGTAAATACAATTTCTTCACCTCCATTTAATTCGATAAGATGTGTATTCAGCCTTGATTTTTCTGCTTGCTCTCTTGCAAATAATTGTCGAACTTGCAATAACTGCAATTTAGCTTTATTAACATCCAGGATATTTCCATCGCCTCGTTCTAATTTAGTCTGAAAATCTTGTACAAGTTTTTCAAGAGATGTAATCCTGTCTGACAAATGATCCTCTAACTTATTCCGATACACTAATTCAATGCAGGTGATTTTAGCATCCAACAATACCTCCTGCCGGTCAACCGCAACTGCTAATGTAGATTTGGCACCTTGTATGTTTGCCAGCTCTCTTCTTCTCTTATACACGGAAGGGAAATCAAATGACTGAACAGCCAGAATATCGGTTTGGTCTCCAGCCTCTGCCGGGGAACCAAATAAATATTCATATTCAATTGTAGGATTCGGAAGGCTAAGACCTGTGAGAAATTCCAGTTTATTTGCCTGCCAATACTGACGACTCGCAACGATTGATTTATTATTACGCTCTACAGCATTTAAGACTGAATCTATACTTGATTGACTTTTGATTGGTGCTGTAATACACATTACCATTAACCCAATGAAACCTATTTTAAAGCTCATTTACAGTCTTTTTTGAATTCGTGAGATAATAGACGACAGGAACAACAAAGATGTTGAGCAAGGTCGAAGTAAGCAGTCCACCTAATATCACCTTTGCCATTGGACTTTGGATTTCATTTCCGGGAAGGTCACCGCTTATCGCTAATGGAATAAGTGCAAGTCCTGCAGTCAGTGCTGTCATCAGGATTGGACTCAGACGATCTTTTGAACCAATCATCACCGTGTCATAAAGATTCATTCCGGATTCACGCAATGCTTTATACCTGGATACAAGTAAAATTCCATTTCGCGTAGCAATTCCAAACAAGGTGATAAATCCAATGATGGCCGGAATGCTCAGAATCCCCGAAGTAATCCAAATGCTGAAGATACCTCCAATCAAGGCAAGTGGTAAATTGATTAGTATGATGGAGGCAAGTTTGATGTCTTTGAATTCCTGGTACAGCAAAAGAAAAATGACAAGCAGAGAAAGTAAAGAAGTTATCAATAAGGTTTGTGACGCTTCTGCTTCTGCCTGAAATTGACCACCATATTCAATTCTGTATCCCTCTGGTAGTACGATTTTATCATTAATTGTATTTTGAATTTCTTCTACTGCACTCTTCTGATCTCTCCCGGCTACATTCACAGAGACAACTGTCTTGCGCTGCACATTTTCCCTGTTGATAGTATTTGGTCCGGAAGTACTCACCACATCGGCGATATAATGTAAAGGGATTTTTTGACCATTTGCAGCATCAATCATTGTATTTCTAATGTTTTCAATGTTGCCACGATTGGCATCATCGAACCGGAGAATTAAATCAAAACTCTTAGTACCCTCATAAATCTCTGACACCTTTTCTCCCGCAAAAGCTACATCTACAAATTCGTTGAATTCCCCAATTGGAATTCCATAATGGTTGAGCAGATCACGCTTGGCTTTTATTTGTATCTGTGGGATATCAACCTGCTGTTCGACACTCAAATCCACAAGTCCTTCAATGCCGGTAATTGAGTTTTTGATTTGGTTAGAGATTTCAAATAATTTGGCAAGGTCAGTCCCAAATATCTTAATAGCGATGTTAGCTCGTGTTCCGGATAGCATATGGTCGATACGGTGGCCAATAGGTTGTCCGATAGTAATATTCACACCTGATACATTTGCTAATTTAGCCCGGACATCCGTCATAAATTCTTCCCTGTTCCTATCCACTAAAACAAATGGTGCATCAATTTCTGCAGCATTTACTCCTTGCGCATGTTCATCCAATTCGGCTCTTCCTGTTCTTCTTGTAGTCACCTGGATTTCCGGGATGGTTAATAATTCCTTTTCAATGCGTGTACCAATGCTGTTGCTTTCTTCAAGTGATATTCCAGGAAGTGAAACAGCAGATATTACAAGAGATCCCTCATTAAACTCCGGAAGGAAACTTCGCCCTAAACCTGACATAATTAAAACTGCTCCAGCAAGCAGAACCAACGAGAATACGATTACCATTGTTTTTGCTTTCATTACACGCTCGAGCAATGAAGAATATATCCGTTGCAGATGTCTTACGAGCCAACTTTCCTCATGTTGCTTTTCTAACATCTTTTGATCTGTCAATAGATAGCTGGCAAGAACGGGTGTAAGTGTAATAGATACAATCAGTGAAGCAAATAAAGAAACGATAAAAGCGATGCCTAATGGTGCAAGTAATTTGCCTTCCATTCCTGAAAGGAAAAACAGAGGAATGAATGCGACGATTATGATAAAGGTTGCATTGATAATACTGGTCCTAATTTCTACAGATGCGTCGAATACAACGGATATAACGTTCTTTCTTTCACCAACTGGCAGTAGTGCATTTTGTTTTAGACGCTTGAAAACATTTTCTACATCGATGATAGCATCATCTACAAGCGCCCCGATAGCAATGGCCATTCCACCAAGGCTCATTGTATTGATTGTAAAGCCAAGCCATTTTAAAGTGAGTATGGCCACTATCAATGATATCGGAATAGCTAAAAGAGAAATGACAGTAGCCCTCCAATTCATCAGAAAGACAAACAAGATGATAACTACAAATAGGCTGCCTTCAATAAGTGTTTTCTGAATGTTTCCGATGGATGCATTTATAAAATCAGCTTGCCTGAAAATATGAGTATTGATGTGGATATCAGGGGGAAGATTTTTAGAAACTTCCGTTATAGCCGCATCTATTTTATCCGTAAGTACAAGTGTATTTGTTGCTGGTTGTTTCATCACTGTCATGATGACAGCTGGCTCCCCTTTTAAAGAGCCATCTCCTATTTTAGGTGAAGCTCCAATTTTAATTTCTGCAACATCTTCAATTTTCACACTTCGTCCATCCACCGATTTGATAACCGATTTAGCTAATTCATCAATATCGCTTGTCCTTCCAATACCTCTAACGATATACTCATTACCAAACTCATTTACGAATCCACCAGATGAATTACCATTTGCAAGATTTGCCGCTTCGAGTAATTCATTTAAGGTAACTCCATAATAATTCATTCTTTGCGGCGATGCTAAAATTTGATATTGCTTGTATTCACCACCGATTACAACTACTTGTGCAACACCTCCTGTAGCTAATAATAACGGTCGTACCGACCAATCTGCTATAGTACGAAGTTCCATTTGGGATGTCGAATCTGCCGTTAGACTGATCAGCATGATCTCACCCATGATGCTTGTCTGTGGCGCCATTGTTGGATTCCCCACACCTACTGGTAATCGTTCCGCAACAGCAGCTATTTTTTCATTGACAATCTGTCGTGCCTTGTAGATATCTGTATTCCATTCAAATTCAATCCATACGATTGATATGCCT
>JAYUWT010000112.1:0-2205 GCA_043753405.1 Saprospiraceae bacterium
GTTTCATTGATCATTTCAAGATGATCATGGTCAGACTTGAGGTTACCGATGAATCTTTTATTTCCCTCTACCAACAATTCAAAACCTTGCGCTGGGCTAAGGGTTTGTAAAAATTCTTTAGAATGCTTTCTGATAACGTATAATTTATATCTGTGCCGTTAGGCACCGATGGTTAACAATCATGAGACTGTAGCCGCAAATATTGCGGGCAATAAAATGGATGATAATGAGAACGGCAGTTTTGCCGAAACCGTGGATCAGGAAAAGTTGGGAGGGGGTACCAGTAATTCCTGGTGGAAATCGATAAATATGTCTGCATCCCTGGAGTCAAACTTTCTGAGGTCATTGCCACCAATAAAAGCAGCATCTGAAGAATCATGAAGAAACTCTTCAAGAGGATTGGCACCGGCAGGCACTTTTTCTTCAGTATTGTTGCCGAGCGGATTGGTGCTTTCTTCTTCACCGGCAGAAACAGGGATCTGCGACTGGTGACCAGTTTGGCTGTTTTTTGAAAATTGGTTGCTGAAACTCAGAGGGGCAGATATAGTCAAAGACAACAATGCCAGAATCATGAAACATGCATTAATCTTAGGCAGCAAGCTATATATATGCGTTGTTTCTTTCATTTCAGGACCATTATTGAAAATAGGTTTGGTTATGCTTCCATGCAAATTTAGCGGAACAACATTAATTAAGTTCAGTGACCTGATTTTTTTATCCATAACTCTTAGAGGGGACCGATTTTTATTCAGTTTTTTCAGGCTGAAAGGCCTGAGATGTTAAAATTCATCTAAATATTCAGACCGGCTTTGTCGGGATTCGATCAAAACAGACATGTCTAACCTACTAAATGAAAGAACTGGGCAATCGCGGATGATGAGCTAACTTGCCCCTCTCTGAAAGAATTAGTAGCAGTATTGGAATAATAGAAACAATGGGCAATTTTCCGGACCTGTTCTTTACTGCAGTTTTCCTCGCTGGTATATTGGGACTGATTGTCGCTGGGGTACTTTTTTATGCGAATAGGTCAGATACGTTTTCCTCCCGGTTACTTGCGGGTTTTATGGTCTGCATTTCTTTATTTAACCTCAACTTTGCTCTGCAGCATACCGGATTTTTTCTTGTCTACCCCCATCTTTGGAGAGTCACAGCCTTTATCTCATTCTGGTTTGGCCCGCTTGCTTATCTCTATGTGAGATCAGTACTCGAACAATCGTACAAATTCAGAAAATGGGATTTTATTTTTTTTCTGCCTGGTTTACTGCACGCTGTAAACCTGATACCGTATTACATTTTACCTGTGGAGGAAAAGATCAGTTTTTTAAGCGCAGTGAACAAAGATCCCAGGCTTCTTTTTACTGAATCCGAAGCCTTCCTTGGAAATGGTACTGGTGCATTGGGAAGACTCATCATAGGAATATTGTCTACTATCGGGCAATTCATTTTGCTGAGAAAGTGGAGAAAGGAAAATGGTGCCAGGATGATGCAGGAAAAGCAGAACCAGGAAACCTATGACTGGCTTTATCAATTCACCTTGATCCTGGCTATTTTCTATGGAATAATTATAGTTGAATATCTCCTGCAAATATTCGGGCCGGTGAACCTGATGTATGTAATGAATTTCACAACTTCTGCCACCATATTTTTTATCTGTATTTATTTACTGATCAGGCCAACTATCCTGTATGGAATCAAAGGTTGGCGACAGCAGTCTGGAATGGTTGATAGAGCTGAAATTGCAAAAGTTACCAGTGAAATAGTAGCAGGAGATTCAAGGAAAACATCCCTGACAGCAGAGCAAGGAGCCAGTTTCCGGAAAACATTAGAAGAACATTTTGTACTTAATAAGCCATTCAGAAAAAAGGGATATACGATAAGTGAACTGGCTGAGGAGATCAGTATACCCAGGTATCTTTTGTCTGTTTTTATAAACCAGGAGTACGCTATGAACTTCAATGAATTGATCAATGAACGGAGGGTGAAATTTCTTTGTGAAGAAATAGATATTGAAAACGAATATTCGCACCTGACATTAGAAGCACTTGGGCAGTTGGCCGGATTCAACACCAGGTCAGCATTCATTTCTGCGGTCAAGAAAACAACAGGAAAGAATCCTTCAGAAGTTTTTGGCCGGAAAGCGGTCTGAACTTTGAGCACCTTCACTCATTTTTGAAGAATACTTGATTAACAAACTGAAGGATGCGA
>JAYUWT010000113.1:0-2199 GCA_043753405.1 Saprospiraceae bacterium
GATAGCTGATGGCTTTTTAACCATGATTGAACTTCCTTTTGCCTTATTAATTTTTATCTTAATAATTTGTGTTCTAATGTGTCAGACTCCTGCCAGTCAGCAAATTAATAACTGTGTCGATAAGTTTCTTAAAGAAACGTAAAGTTTCGCAAAGCGTTTATCGATGAAATTCGTTTAACAGGTAAAATTGTTTTTAACGTACCTCTAACTTTTTACCATCAATTTAATTACCACGCTTTAATTACCTTTGAGAATAATTAAATAATTAATATGCCTTATAGATCCTCCATCATACATTTAATCACTTCACTTATTTTTTTCACCTTGATCACCCCTGCATTTAGCCAGGATATAATTGAAGACAAACATGATGCCACTTGCAACAAGGCACATTCAGCAAGGAACCTCATCGATCTAAGGAATTTTTCCAATCCGCTTACAGAATCTTATGATCTGAAATATTATCGTTTCAATTGGAAAATTGATCCTGCTGTTTACGCGATCGACGGTTCTGCGACACCTTATTTTGAGGTGCTTACAGATGATTTTAATGAGATCAACTTTGACTTTTCAAGTGCATTGACCATTGACAGTGTGATATATAAAGGCAAAGTCCTGACTTACAGTCAAATCGGGGAATATATGCTTAACATACAATTACCTGTAACCATAAATAAAGGTTCGCTGGACAGTATTTCCATTTTTTATCACGGAGTCCCGCCACCAACAGGATTCGGTTCATTTATACAGGATACACACGGAGATGATGATGTACCGGCCCTCTGGACATTGTCTGAACCTTTTGGTGCACAGGATTGGTGGCCAACTAAAAATGGTTTGGATGATAAGATCGATAGTATAGATGTCTATGTGAAAACAGGAGAAAAATACCGGGCTGCAAGTAATGGCACCTTGACAGAAGAAATAGCATTGCCCAATCAACAAAAATTATTTCATTGGAAACATCGGTATCCCATAGCTGCCTACCTTGTTGCCATCTCAGTCACGAATTATGTGACTTATGTTGATGATGTCCAGCTGAGGGACGGCTCAGTCATGCCTATGGTCAATTATGTGTATCCGGAAAGCATTACAGCCGCGCAAACAGGAACTGCCAACAATGTACGTGTCCTCCAATACTTCGACAGTCTCTTTGTGGATTATCCTTTCAAAAAGGAAAAATACGGCCATGCTCAGTTTGGATGGGGTGGCGGAATGGAACACCAGACAATGAGTTTCGTGGTCAATTTTGGTTGGGGATTATTAGCTCATGAGTTGGCCCACCAATGGTTTGGTGATATGGTCTCATGCGGATCATGGGAAGATATCTGGCTCAATGAAGGCTTTGCCACTTATCTTGAAGGTTTATCAAGAGAGCATTTCCAATCCGCCCAAACATGGTACGATTGGAAATTAAATAGGATCAAATCCATTACTTCCCGGACCAATGGTTCAGTCAAGGTCGACGATACGACCAGCGTGGACAGGATCTTTAGTTCACGACTTTCATATAGTAAAGGTTCTTATCTGTTGCATATGCTTCGATGGAAACTGGGCGATGAAATATTTTTTGAAAGCTTAAGAAATTACCTGAATGATCAGGCATATGATTTTGCATATACTGATGAATTGAAATCTCATCTGGAGGCAGTTTCAGGTCAGGACCTCACTGAATTTTTCGAAGATTGGTACGAGGGACAAGGTTTCCCTACTTACAATGTGACTTGGGATCAGGAGCCTGACAAGTTATTGATCAAATTGGATCAGTTTGGTTCAGATCCCTCAGTTAATTTTTTTGAAATGCCAGTTCCAATTAAATTGTATGGAGAAGGTCAGGAATTGACAGTCCGTTTGAACCATACTTCTTCAGGACAGATCTTTGAATTAAATTCTCCATTTGTGATTGATTCAATTCATTTTGATCCGGAATTGTGGCTTTTGGCTTTGAGTGACGTGCATCAAGGAGATATCGTACTTGGCAACAAAGTTATCAATGTTGCAAATATTTCTGTGTATCCCAATCCTGTCCATGATGTATTTACCATTGATCCGGAAGGAATTGATCTAAATGATGGAGATTGGAATCTCATTGATGCATCCGGTAAATTGATAAAAGCAGGAACTTTCAATAAAAAAGGACAAAATATCGATGTGTCAGATGTCATCAGCGGAACATACAGACTGATGATATATAAGGAC
>JAYUWT010000114.1:0-2198 GCA_043753405.1 Saprospiraceae bacterium
TATTCAGGCCCCTTTTAATATGGATTTAATTTAGGTAAGAAATTATCTAACCTTAATTAACTGCATTGTTTTAAGGAAATCACTTGAAATAAGACTCACCTGGTAAAGACCTGAAGGTAATGTACCAGTTTCTAACAATTGTGAATTGAAACCTTTAACGCTGTTCATCTTTTTGCTGTATACAACTTTTCCGAATTGGTTAGTTATATTAACATTAATAGCTTCAGAGATTTCAGATTCGAATTCAAGATAAACTTGCGAACTCGTTGGGTTAGGTCTGAGGTTGAATTCCTCTATAACATTTTTCAATAGAACAGGAGCCGTAATATCAACAGGTGCTACATCTACAACGACAATGGAAGGATTCAAAGTACAATCTACTTCGATCACACACTGTGTCGTACAACCATTAGCATCTGTTACAGTTACTTGTAAGTATAACGTTTTGAAGGAGATCGATATCTGAACAGTAGGAGTATTTTGGCCGGCTATAATATGACAGAATCCATTCAGTATTTCCCAGTAGTAAGTATAAGGCCCTGTACCACCTGTTACATCTACCGAGAAAATATTGTTGGATGAATTACATAATACCACTTCAGGTATAATGATGGAGCAGCCAAGATCTGATTGCATTGAATGCAGGATCTCCTGTGAATAACTTGTTTCTTCTCCGCACAAGTTAGTATAGGTATATACTCTGGTCTCTATATAAGAACCATCCTCTGACGTCTGGCCAATATTGATAATACTTCCCAATGATACCTGAGTGCAATTCATAGTAGGTAATTCTGTAGGTATTTCTACCACTTCATCACAATAAACTACTGTATCTCTTCCGATAAAACTGAAATCAAATTCCTCATTTGCCTGAAGGATAACAGTAAGATTAAGTTGATCAACATTTCCACAGGCATCCGTAGCTGTCCATGTAAAGAAATGTTCTTTTGTTACCAGATCCCCGATACATTCTATCTGACCGGCAGTTTCAGAATATACAGGTTGAATATTTTCCTCACAGTCATCTGAGACGATAATGCCTCCCGATGCATCTATCATATCGATAAATGTCTCAAAGTCAGTGCATCCTGTATATATTGTATTGTTTACAACTTTGTATGTGTTGATAAACTCATTGGAGAAATACAAAATAGGTGCAGTGTTGTCATTAACAATTACTTTCTGAATCATTGTACTTGTATTACCACACAAATCTGTTGCAGAATATGTAATAGTATAGTATTCAGATTTATCACATTTTATCAATGTACGATCCTCATCAATCGACAACTCTACCGGCCTGTTATTGCAATAATCCAAAGCATAAGGTGGAATATCAATGTCATCACCTTCACAAATTACTGCCGGTGCATAAATAATAGGTCCGACAGTATCTATTACATTTACTTTCCTCGTAAATGTACTTATGTTGTTACAATCATCAGTAGCAGTATAAACTTCTTCCAGAGTAAATGAATTTGGACAGCCGTTTTCAAATCTGTTGCGAACAACACTCAACCTTACTCTTGAACAATCATCAATAGCTTTAACCTGAGGAATATTATTCTCACATCCCACATTGATTACCGGAAATGTAGTATTAAATCTAGGAGGAGTATTGTCGTTTAATTTAAAGTAAAGTTTGAATTCTGAAGTGTTTCCGCAGAAATCAGTTGCTGTCCAACTGTATTCATTCATAGATATAAAGCCATTTTGTAAACAATTGCCTTTAATCTTTTTAGATGCAAAGTCTACACTCAAAAAGTCGCATTCGTCATCTGCTGCTACCCATACAAGTGCCTTTTCATTGCTTATATCAGACCAGGATGTACATTCCATATTGATCGTGTCACCACTTTGAGCATCTGCATATTCAGAGTTTAACATTTCAATGGTAGGAGCTTCATTGTCATTTGCCAACACATATTGTGTAGCATATGTAATATTTTGACAAGCATCCATGATCTTCCAGGTCCTGATATAATTATTACCCGATGCACATTCATTTGATACCGGTGAATCTATATAGTCATATGTTAACTGAGAACAGTTATCGAATGCAACCGGCCAATTTTTTTCATCTTCACATATAAATTCGTCAATACTGAATAGTACCGGTGCTATTGTATCAACAACCTGGATGAAGAACTGATATTGAGCAACATTGCCACAATCATCTGTAGCAACATAAGTTACTG
>JAYUWT010000115.1:0-2195 GCA_043753405.1 Saprospiraceae bacterium
CTTAGATCCTGACTGGATAGCCTCAGCTATTTTGTTGTAAGCTTCCGGGCTCAGTTGTGACTTCATCACATCATCATTGAAAGTATTGCTGCCGAAGTATTCCGTGATCTTCTGATCGGGAATTTTTACATTCGTAGCAGGTCGGTTTTGAGCCAGATCCAGGGCTTTAAATCGAGATATTGCCATTTTATAATTTTTGAAAAATTTGGTTTAAATCGGCCTCAAAATTATCTTATTTCCGGATAATTATTGGATCATAGCTTTAGTTTTTGTGAAAAAGGGTAGAAAATATTGTTCTTTTCAAAAAAATGGATTACCGCCACATTGGATGGATAGGAATTGTAATAACTGAAGTATAATACAATCCTGAGATTATTTCTGTAACAAAATTCAAGTAAAAATTGCAAGTCGACTACCTCCCTCTACAATGATTTTATTTATCCGCATATATCAGTTCCAAACAATAGTATAACAAATTCATAATCAAAGAATTCAATAGTTTTTTATCATCCAATATCGTACCTTGTGGCCCATACCAAATTTTTATTTGTGAATACGTTTATCGAATTAGGCATTGAAAGCCAATTATTAAAGGCCGTTACAGACCTTGGATTTGAAGTCCCCACCGAAATACAACAAAAATCAATACCAATTTTATTATCTGGTACCACTGATTTTATTGGGTTAGCTCAGACGGGCACGGGTAAGACAGCTGCTTTTGGTTTTCCGCTTTTGCAATTGATAGAATCTGGTAAAAAATATCCTCAGGCGTTGATCGTATGCCCTACACGCGAGCTATGTATGCAGATCAGCAGAGATGTAGTCACTTATAAAAAACATAAGACAGGTATCAATATTTGCGCTGTATATGGTGGAGCATCTATTGTAGATCAGATGAAAGAAATCAGGCGTGGAGTGCAGATCATAGTAGCTACACCCGGTAGATTAATAGACCTGATCGAACGCAAAGCCATAGATCTAAGTCAGATCAAATATATAGTACTCGATGAGGCAGATGAGATGCTCAATATGGGCTTTAGAGAAGATATAGAGCATGTATTAGTACACACTCCCAATAGAGAAAGCATTTGGCTTTTTAGTGCCACCATGCCAAAAGAAGTAAGAGAAGTTTCGAAACGGTTTATGTCCGAACCTAAAGAAATTACTATTGGAAAATTAAACACATTAAATATATCTATTGACCATCAGTATTATTCAGTAATACATCAAAACAGATACGAAGCATTAAAGAGATTGATTGATTTTAATCCTGGTATATATGGAATCATTTTTACCCGTACCAAGCTCGATGCACAGGAGATCACTGAAATGCTCATACGTGAAGGCTATGACATCGAAGCTTTACATGGTGATTTAAGTCAGGCACAGCGTGACAAAGTAATGGCAAGATTCAGATCCAAACAATTGCAATTACTCATTGCTACTGATGTGGCTGCCCGAGGTATAGATGTAAAAGGAGTGACACACGTAATCAATTATGAATTGCCCGATGATCCTGAAATATATACACATAGATCCGGCCGTACAGGCAGAGCTGGCAATAAAGGTATATGCATGAGCATAGTGACTCCAAGAGAAAGAGCCAGATTGGAACAAATAGAACGGTTTGTAAAATCTCAGTTTCATAGAGTAGACATTCCGGATGGAAAAGATGTATGTCGAAAGCAATTTTTCTTCTTTATGGAAAAAATGCTGGCAGCCGATATCAGTCATGGTGACTACGAAACCTATCTTCCAGATCTAAAAGATAAATTTGCAGAGGTATCAAAAGAAGATATACTGAAGCGTATGATTGCATTTGAATTTAATCGGTTTCTCAATTACTATGAAAATGCTGCAGATCTCAATATAAAAAAAGAAGATAAATCAAGATCCAAACCAGGACGAGGCAGAGAGGAAAGTAATAATCAATCAGGCCGAAAAGGGAAGTTTGAATATAATAAAGGTGAAAAATATAAAACCTTATTTATCAATCTTGGTATTAAAGATGGTTTTTATAAGGCATCTTTCTTACAGTTTATATTGGATACGAGCAATCTGAATAAGGAAGTACTCGGCAAAATCGATCTTAAAAATCTTAATGCACATGTAGAAATACAGGGCTCCGCTGTAAATAAAATGATAAAAGCCCTCGATGGTAAAAGCTATAAGGGAAGAAAGATAAAAATGAACGA
>JAYUWT010000116.1:0-15063 GCA_043753405.1 Saprospiraceae bacterium
AAGCTACCGAGCAAATTAGGGCAGCTATTAAGGTTCTGTTTTTATTCATTGGTGATTTGAATTTAACTCCATAAAATTAATCTTAATTAAACTAAACCATCAATATAGATTTTATCTTAACACAATTTTAACCTTAAATAATTCAACAACAAATAAAATATTTCAAACTATCAGATTATAATTCCAAAGTTTTGACCCTCTCTTTTTTATACCTGTATAATCCAAAAGCTACTTCCAACTTAAAATATGGAGCAAATCCATTACCCTGATTCGCGCTCGGGTTGTCAAGCAATACACCATTGCTAAAATTAGTGCTAGGTTTTTCTGTATAATTCATTAACCGTTGATATAAAGCCCCAATAGTGATGCCAGGTTGCCAAAAAAATGGAGTATTCCTTCTGTGTGTTCGAAATCCAAACTTTCCTCCCAATCCCAGCTGAAATGCATTTGCATCAATATGTTCATATTCCTGATATACAAAGGTGTTGTCTTCTCCCGTTACTGTCCGCCAATTCCAATCATCTCTTTGCATATTATACCACATAACAGGCATCTCCAGTCCCAGGATAATTCCCTTATAATTTGGCGTTCTGTCCGGAAAGAAAATTATGGAAGGATTTAATACAATTCCCCGGGCATCTATTTCCTCACCATCCAGATAACTCATAACCGTATAACCCAATGTACCATGAAACATGAGTTTTGGTTTCAAAGGAATGGCATACCCCACACCAAAGGCATAACCCTTATTCGACAAAATTACAGGAGCAACATGGAATCCATCTTTGATGATCCGGTCTTCTGAATACCGATAATTAGACTGAGCTCCAATTTCAGAAAATGGACAAAAGAGTCCACAAATAAAGAAGACGATTAAGAAGAGCGATCTATACTTTGTCACTGAAATCAATTATTTACCTTTTTGATGAAAACCGGATTAGCTTTATCTGTTATATTGAATAACAATAGTCCGGTTTTAGCCTGGCAGATCAATAAATTGCTGGCCGGGATACAATCATAGATCGGGTCAGTTGCTACATTTTTTACAAATTCTATCTGGCCATTGGGACCTGTAGAAAATATATTAAGGCCAAATTTACCATTACATACATACAGGATATTGTCACTCAAAGCAAGGCCTCCGGGATATTCCTGATTAAATTGATTGACAACAAATGGATTATTTTTATTGCTCACATCTATTACTTCTAAGTTTCCGCTTGGGTTACTGTTTTCTTCTCCCCATTTAGTGGTTGAATATGCGAAGTTGCCACTAACCACTACAGGATCATGACCATCGAATAAACGAAATGAATTCCCCGTAAATACCGGTGTTGCCCCGTTAGAAATATTATACAATAAAATACCACTTCTAGTACCTAAATATAAATGGTCTTCATAGGCAAAAATAGTTTCGATTCCTTCACCCAAAAATATACTGGATACTTCGACAGGTTTGGCCGGATTTGCAAGACTTAAAGTTCTTAGGTGGTTATTATCTACCGTATAGATAAAACCATTGTAAGTAATGATGGTAGCTGTAGAACCAGCCGTTCCTGAACTACTGTTTGAATTACTATCGAAGCTTGAAGATTCCTTACTGCATGAAACCAATGTGCCGATGCAGAATAATAAAAAGATCAAATTTTTCATAAGAATATTTTTTAAGAGTTAATTTCTACATTTAGGTGATGTCAAAGACTTTCTTTCCCATCCCGTGATGATACCTTTGGATGGATCTATACATTCGAAATATCCGGCATCCGGTGGTGGTGGAAAAGCAATGGACTGGAAATAATCAGGATCATAATTAACTATTCGCGGTGACATCAGAATACTGATGTCTATTACTATAAATGCTGCAGCAGAATTTGCATACATATACTGATCCTGCATGGTCAGTTGTGTACATCCGAATATTTCGTAAAATCCTATTTTCTGAGCATTTTCAGGATCAGCTATATTAACAATATGAATTCCTTTGTACAACTCCACCTGGAATAAAAGATCACCTTTAAGATAGATCTTCCCTCCATTAATCGTTGGCTGCGCCGGTAAAAAAGTGATCGTATCGCTATTGGTTTTCTGCAAATAAATAGGGGCATTACCAAAGACATTATCCGGGGGCGGTTCACCGCTAAGGTCGCAGGAGGTAAGTCCACCCACAATGAATAAAAGAATAAAGTAAAGTAATTTGGTATTAGTCATTTGTTTTTCAGATCACTTCTATAAGACGAATATAAGTTATACTCTGCTGCTTTTACACAAAAATGATTGTAAAAACGTGATGATGAACTTTAGTAGGTTCATAATTGTATTATTACATATCAATTTACAATAGATGTCAAATATACAATTAGCTACTTTCGGAGGAGGATGTTTTTGGTGTGTGGAAGCGGTGATCCAACGGTTGCAGGGAGTCAAAAAGTTAGAATCCGGTTATGCAGGCGGAAAATTTCCCAATCCGACTTATAAAGAAGTATGTTCAGGACTATCGGGACATGCTGAAGTGGTTCAGGTTTCCTTCGATCCCGATGTGATAAGTTATCAAGACCTCATCACAATATTCATGGCTACACACGATCCTACCACACTCAATCGGCAGGGTGCAGACCACGGCTCGCAATACCGGTCAGTCATTTATTATCATGATGATGCTCAGAAAGAAATAATAGATCAGGTGATCAGAGATCTGAAAGACAAATTTTCTGACACAATTGTAACTGAAGTAAGTCCTTTAGAGCAATTTTACGTGGCAGAAGCTTACCATCAGGATTATTATAACAACAATATGGGAGCTAGTTACTGTAGAATCGTAATCGACCCTAAAGTTCAAAAGCTAAGGGAGTCTTATGCTGCTATACTAAAAGCCTAGGCATAGTCATAAATAATGAATTTAAATATCCACGACACATTCACTACAGAACTTCCTGCTGATCCGATATTGGAAAATACAAGAAGGCAGGTCGCTAATGCAGCTTTTTCTTTTGTAAAGCCCAGGATACCGGAAAGGCCGGAACTAATCCATGTCGTTCCGGATGTTGCAGATCTGTTGGGTATTAATAAAAAGGACCTGGATAGTGAAGATTTTCTGGAAATATTTTCCGGGAAAAAAAATTTGCAAGGTAGCTTTCCCTATGCGATGTGTTATGGTGGTCACCAATTTGGCAACTGGGCAGGACAACTTGGGGATGGCCGGGCTATCAATTTGTTTGAAATTAAAAAAGGTGAAGAAATTTGGGCAGCACAATTAAAAGGAGCGGGAGCTACACCTTATTCTCGCAATGCGGACGGCCTGGCAGTATTGAGATCATCTATCCGTGAACATCTGTGCAGCGAGGCCATGTATTCGCTCGGTGTTCCTACTACCCGTTCGTTATCACTAATGTTGAGTGGTGGTCTGGTCCAACGGGATATGTTATATGATGGCAATCCTGAGATGGAAAAAGGAGCAATCATTTGCAGGGTAAGCCCCAGTTTTATTCGTTTTGGGAATTTTGAGATCTTCGCAGTACAAAATGATGAAATCAATTTAGCAAAATTATGTGATCATACGATCAGGCATTTTTATAAAAATATCACCGAAAGCGGTAAGGAAAAATATTTACAATTCTTTCAGGAAGTATGTGACAGAACAATGGAAATGGTAATCCATTGGTTAAGGGTAGGATTTGTACATGGAGTAATGAATACGGACAATATGTCTGTCATTGGCCTGACCATTGATTATGGCCCTTACGGTTGGTTAGAGGGATATGATGAAAACTGGACCCCTAATACCACGGACAGTCAGAATAGAAGATACAGGTATGGACAGCAAAGCAATATAGCACTTTGGAATCTTTATCAGCTTGCGAATGCAATTTATCCACTGATAGGTGAGGCTAAGCCGCTGGAAAAAATTCTGGAAGGATTTAAGATTAAATATGCTCCAGCGTACAAGAAAATGTTTTTAAATAAACTTGGATTGTTTACTGAAGAGGAATCGGATCTGAAGTTAATTGAAGCTCTGAGAGAAGTTCTGATGTCCAGCGAAACAGATATGACGATCTTTTTCCGCAATTTAAGTCAAGTAAATTCGGAGTTGAATATCGATGGATCAGATAAATATCTTGATTTAATCCGGGATGCATTTTATGCTCCGGATGAAATAAGTGGTGAGATACTTGACCAATGGCGAACATGGTTTAAGAATTATACATTGAGGTTAAGATCGGAAAAATTGCCAAATGATGAACGTGTGGAAAGAATGAATTTAGTTAATCCTAAATATGTCTTGCGCAATTATATGGCTCAACTTGCAATAGATGCGGCTGAATTGGGAGATTATGAGATGGTTAGTGATCTTTATGAATTGCTAAAAAATCCATATAGTGAGCAACCGGAAAATCACAAATGGTTTGCCAAAAGACCAGAATGGGCGAGGAATAAGGTGGGATGCAGTATGTTGTCTTGTAGTTCGTAGCCGGTGGAGGGAAAGGTGTTTGGAGTTTGTTGTTTGTTATTATTGAAAATAATTTGAATCAATTCCTAAATTATCATCACATTTGCCCGAAAGCCAATAAAAAATGTCTCATCAGATCATTAGGATAGTTAAAATGACATTTAAGCCTGAATCCGTTGATCAATTTCTGGTGCATTTCAATGATATTAAGGACCATATAAGATCATTCCAGGGTTGTAATGCTTTGAAACTTATCAGGTCAGAAGATCAGACAAATGTGTTTTTTACATATAGTATTTGGGATGATCCGGCAGATCTGGAAAATTATAGAAACTCTGATTTATTCAAAGAAACGTGGACCTATGTCAAACAATTATTTGAAAACAGGGCTGAAGCATGGACAACCAAATTAATTGTAGAACTTTAGAAGTTATGTGTAATTAAAAACGACAAAACCGACAAACAGTAATGACAATGGAATTAAATACAAAATATTTAGACATGCTGAAAAATGAACAAATTTTAGCTGACTTCTATACTGACAATTATGACGAATCAGACTATGGTTTTATAATTGACTTTAATGACGATTATTTGCTCATTGAAAAATTTGACAATGAATGTAATTATGACGGACTGACAATATTCTTTAGACACAATATTACAAGAATAAGGTGGTCTGGCAATGACATAGAGAGCGTTTCAAAACTCATTGACAATTCAAAGCGACAAAAAGACAAATTAAATATCGACCTGACTTCAACGCAAACTATTTTACAATGCATAAATAAGACTTTCAATCATTTGACAGTTCACATACAAGACATTGATAAAAGTGTTTGTTTTATTGGACAAATTCACGAAATGGATGACAACTCAATTGTAATTCACGAGTTTGGAACTAAATCTACATTGGACAGAAAATTTATCCTGCTTGGACTTGACAACATAACACGAATTGACGCAGGTGGGCAATATGAAAACAACCTGAAAAGACTTTTTAACGAGTGAAAATATCTCCACATCACAGGCGTTTGGCAAAAAAGAGGGTTCAGTGCTTAAATGAAGCTTTATTCTTCGTATCAAGTTCAGTGCTGGCAGACAATTTAGTGTGTCGAAATCCGCTTCTTCGCCAATCGTCAAAACGTTACATATGAAACCAGATATTATCAATATAGACGGATGCCCTTTGTTTTTGGATCATGAACTGAACCATTTTAAACAGTTTTTATCCAACAGATCTTATACATCCTGCGTCGTGATCGGGGATGAAAATACGACCCGGTATTGTTACCCCCTGATTAATAATTTATTGCCGGCTCAAAACCATTTAATACAAATTCCTGCAGGAGAACAAAATAAGAATATCCATACATGCAGTATGGTTTGGCAACAAATGTTAAAGCTGAACATAGACCGTAAGTCACTGGTTATTTTAATTGGTGGTGGAGTAGTGGGCGATATGGGTGGTTTCATCGCAAGTACATACAAAAGAGGGCTTGACTTCGTACACGTACCCACGACATTAATGTCTATGACCGATTCAAGCATTGGTGGAAAATTGGGTATTGATTACGATCATATTAAAAATGCTGTAGGTCTTTTCAGAAATCCGAAAGCAGTCTTTATTCATTTGCCATTTTTAGAAACTTTGTCTGATGAAGAGATGTGGAGTGGCTTTTCTGAGATAGTCAAACATGCACTTATTGCAAACAATCTTTTATTTAATTCATTACAATCTCAGGTAAATGAACAACGCCCAACAATTAATAATGAATTATTATACCAAAGTATCCTGGTAAAAAAAGCTTTGGTTGAAAGAGACCCTTTTGAAAGCAGTGTACGAAAAGCTTTGAATTTTGGCCACACGATAGGACACGCCATAGAGTCATATCAGTTAAAAAATGAAATCCCGATTACTCATGGTGAAGCTGTAGCGATGGGTATGATCGCCGAAACTTATTTGTCTTATAAGACGGGATTGATTCTGAAAGATCATCACGATCAGATCCAGGAATTTCTGCGAAAAATATGTACTGTGTCCAAAATATCTGATATCAATAAGGATGACGTATTTAACTATCTTTTGAATGATAAGAAAAATGAATCAGGAAAGATCCTTTTTTCTTTATTGAATGGTATCGGAAGTTTTTCTATTAATAAGGATATATCGGAAGATCTAATAAGGGAAAGTATTTATTATTTGATTTCGGGATCTTAACATAATTTAATTTGTGTAATTCATGGGCACGAGTTGTGAAACTCGCGCCGGCAGGGAAAACCTGAAATATTTGGTCAGATAAATGTCTCGGTGCGCTGCACCTGGTTGATCATCTTCGATGATCAATAAAGGTTTCGGTGCGCTGCACCTCGACTTACATCTTCAATATTATGTCTATAGGGTTTTCGGTGCGCTGCACCATTTGCCATTTATGTCCTTTGTTAAATTAAAAGTTTGCTTAGAAGTTAATCTACTTCCATGAAAATTAAAGTTTCCAATAAAATTATTGCAGGTGCAGCGCACCGAAACCTCAATAGCAAGCGTAGCTTGCGTTAAACCACAGGTGCAGAGCACCGAAACATATATTTATTATTTTCAGACAAAAAAATCAAATAAATCTTTTTCTTCGTAAAGAATCTGATTCTTTGCCAACATCTCTAAATATTCATCCTTAAAAGACCTTTCATTGTGATGTTCTTCCTGATTCAAAACATATCTTGCGACTGAACTAACCTGAGAATGTGCATTTGTAAATGCACCATATCCATTTTGCCAGGAAAATTTATTTGCGCAAAATTTGTTATCGTTTATCCAATTAGTAGATGAAGTTTTAATATCTTCTACAAGGTCCGGTATGGTTTGGTTCAAATTATAACCAATAAATATATGTATGTGGTCTGAAACTGCTCCAACAGCAATAAGTTTGTGGCCATTGGTTTGGACGATTCCGGTAATATACTTTTCTAATTTACCTCTCCATACATGATGGATCATAGCGGCTCGGTACTTAACGGCATATACCAAATGAAAATATGCCTGGCGATAGGTGTTTCCCATAATTGAAAAATTTTAATTGGTGATTAAAATCAAAAATAATAAAAAGCACGGAATTAGATGTTATAATTGGATTAAAATTTATTCCATCAAAATTGGTTTACGAAAATTGACATCGATGATAATTAAAATGTTTCGGTGCGCTGCACCTGGTTGATCATCTTCGATGATCTATAGAGGTTTCGGTGCGCTGCACCTTGATGTACATATTCAACATGATGTCTATAGAGATTTCGGTGCGCTGCACCATTTACCATTTGGGTCTTATGTTAAATTAAAAGTTTGCTTAGAAGTTAATCTGCTTCCTGAAAATTAAAGTTTCCAATAAAATTATTGCAGGTGCAGAGCACCGAAACAAATTTGATTTTAAAATTAATTGATATAATTAATGCAATCAAATAGATTAGATTCTATAGGCCCGCTGAATCTATCAAATGAAAATTCTTTCTAAATTAAAACGTATATTTTTTCTGCGCAATATTCATCCTTAATCCGAATGAAAAAATCTGTTCTTTTGTATCATAAATGTCAACCACACTATCTTTTTTGCGAAATGCAACCGAAAGATCTACAAATAAATTGTGATACAACATATAAGAAATATCAAGGCCCGTCAGCAATATTTTAGCTTTATCGCCTTGAGCCAGTGGAACACCAAAATCCATTGTCCGGGTTGAATTGGGTAATTGTATCAGGCTTCCATTGTTAAGACCATTATGATCTTCCCCTATCGTGGCGTACATCATATGAGGCTGGACCATTAAATTTTTAATTGGTACATATCTGAAATTAATTAAAAACTCACTGAAATTTGCACCCATCGGATGAGCGAGAGGCTGTAGATGGTGTGTATAATTGGATGAACTGTCACTATGTGTATAAGTATAAGGACGGATAAGATTGTATTCAATCCTCAGGTCCAGATGATCTATGCCCGCAATATTGAAATACTGAAGTCCGGCCTGGATACCATATTTATTTCCCCACCATCCATTTTGTTTTACAATATTTTTGATCTGTAATTCATCCAGCAATAATTGCCCATATAATTTAATTGAATTGCCCAAATTAATTTTGAGGTCAGCGCCAACCATAGCATTGTCAGGGCTACCGACCATTTGCTCAACAGTTCTGTAAAAAATAATTGGATTTAAATATTGAAATTCAAAATTATTATTTCTACTAAATACCACAGATTCAAATAAACCAATATTTAACCATGACGTCAGGTTTAAACTCAAGTGATGCGAAGCAAAATATTTCTTTGGAATTAATTCATCATTCCTCCTTTGTCCACTAGCATTTAATTCAGCAAATATATTCTGATAATCAAAAATCCAGAGTTTCGTATTTAATTTTAAATAAAAATAATTTGCTCCATCATCAGATAAAAATAATGACCTGTATCCATCACCGATAAAATTCTTTCCATGCCCAAATTGTAAGGATATCTGATCGATAACTTTAAATCCAATAACTCCCTGTGAATTCAGATAGTCATATCCATTCGTATTTTTTAAGAAAGATGGATCATAATTTTTATTAAATCCTGCACCCGGAACTGCGCCGTATTTACTGATCCATTCATTGACATAGGCAGGATAAGCTTCCTGGGTCTCATGCAGATTGGCATAAAAGAATACCCTGTCAGCTATTCCTCCCCGTAATTCTGCCCCACGAATATTTTTAAAAGTGGTGGATTTTAGATCATTATTATTTGCAGTACCGATATTAAAATTAAATACCGGATTGAGCCTGAAATAAAAATTAGTCTGATCAACCTCTATTAAATTAGCCGGAGTTTTATAAAATATTCCTAAAATTGGTCTTTCATTTTCCGTTACTATAGGAGTATTGTGACTTAAATTATTCTCATCAGGCGAATAAAAAGTATGGGAAGAATCTATGTAATTATTTTTATTTGAAATATCTTTTTCATCATATAAAATATCGTTTAATTTTTTACTTTCATTACATTCATTGACCAGAAACTGAATGTCTGACCTATCCATTTCGGTAAGGCCTGAATTGCCTTGCAGATCTTTAATCAATCTCAATACCTGGTCTCTGGTATAATATCGATGTGAAGAATGATTGATTGTTTTGTTATCCACCTTCATCACCAATCTTTCAATAATTGCATTAACAGGTTCTGAGGCAGGTATGCCTATGATCTGGGCTACACATGTATTCCACTGAATTATTAAAAATAAAGTGAACCCTAATTTAAATAAAACTTTATTCAATATTAATTCCATAATTTTTTCTTTAAGAAAACATTGTAGAGGAGCACAATAAGGATTATTTCTTCCATTCAAATGTATTGATCATATGGATCACATCTTTTTTCATAAACTCAACGACCGGAGCCAGGGAATCCTGATTGGTCCTGACATTGAAATATAAAGCTCCACGTAAAAAATGATTAGTACTGTCGGTGATATAAAACTGAAACGTAGATGCTACAGGTCCTTCTATTTCAAAAATAGTACCATTTACATTATTAGGCTTTGAAACAGGTATTTCGTTTATAAAATTGGCCTTTTTATTATGAACTCCGGCGAGCTTGTAGGCATCATTGACTACTTTATTCAAACTATTTTTCTTTCCCAAAGGATAATAGGTGCAAAATATTAAGCTTTGGAATTGTGGAACATAGATATTAAACCAACAGGCATCTTCCGGCTTCTCACCAAAAAAAGAAGTATCCTGAACTATGGTCGCATAATCGGGGTATTCAAAAGTAAATTCACAGAAAGAAGTATCAAAAGGGATATATTTCTTCTCCGGATATACCACCCTTGGATATGAACGCGGTTTTGGTGTCTGGACAGCTTCTTCATTACAGCCAGTGTCTGTCAGGAAAGTTATTAATATAAAATACAAAATAAGTTTCTGCATTACATCTATTTGGTAAAAAATAAAAGCCCAAAGTTAGATGATTTTTCAATGAAAAGCCGAAAATGCAGGTAAAGCTTTATTCTGAAAATCAAATAAGGCTTGATTTTCATACGATGAACCATCTTTGGCCGTAGGTCCTTTGAAGGCTACCCATTCACCTCCCCAATAACAAAATCCTAAAGCCTCTGTCCTTTCCACTATTTTCCGGATCTCAGCACAGAAATTTTTCTGGCCTACTTTGGTGGCTGCGTAACCATTGACCAATTGACTATCCAAGCCAATAAAATTGTGTGTAAAATCATTGTATTGAAGTGTAAACGGATATGAAAATTCAGCGATTAATACATTTTTCGAGTATTTATTCTTCAATTGGGTAATGGTACTTTCCAGGAGAGCCAGCGATTTTCCATGCCAAATTGGGTAATAGGACAGTCCAATAATATCAAAATCCAAATCATTTTTTTTCATTAAGTCAAAAAACCACTCACTTCCTTCCATTCCGGCATAATGAATCATGATCTTAGAATCCGGTGACCCTTCCCGGCTACCTTTTATTCCTGCTTTCAGCAGACTAATAAAGACAGCCTCATTCTGAAGACGGCCCAGTTCCCACAACATACCCCCATTGATCTCATTGCCGATCTGCACATATTCAGGCTTTATATCGGCCATGATTTCTTTTGTAAAATGATATACGGCATCCTGTAATTCTATAATATCTTTTCCGTTCCACTTAGCAGGGATCTTCTGTTTGCCTGGATCTGCCCAGGTATCAGAATAATGCAGATCAAGATATATCTTAATACCATGCGCCCTGCATTTTGCAACCAATGCTTTGACCTCCTCAGCTCCTGAAGCAGCCGACCCGTCAATATTCCATAGCCGGATCCTGGCAGTATTAACACCGTTTTGCTTGATAATACTTAAAAAATCTTTGGATATGCCGGCTGAATCATAAAATATAGTATTTAAGGCTTCCATTTGAGGCAAAAAAGAAATATCCATTCCTTTGATCGCAATTAACTCAGGAGGATCAGGAGTTATTATTTGATCTACTTTCTTACAAGTACATAAAAATATCAACAGAAAAAATGTAAGATACAATTTAAAGAAAACCATAGATCAGAATTAGCGTTCGAGCGAAATTACGAAATTTTATATGGAAGCTTGGGCATTTTTACTATTAATATAACTTTATTGGGGCAATCTAAACCTACATGGAATAATATATTTCCACATTGGTTAAATAGAAAAATATTATCTTGGAGCCTCATTCCATTAATTCATAATAATTAAAAGATAAAATGACTAGAAACGGACTATTTACACTATTATTATTCCTCCTTGCTGTGCAATATACAAACGCACAGGATACTTATACGGACGACTTTGAAACCTATACTGCAGGTGAATATGTTACTAAATCCAATACTACCAACTGGAGAACATGGGGTTCCACAACCGGGGGTGTAGCTGACGATGCTAAATACAGCGATCTAAAGGCGGCAAGTGGCAAAAACAGTATTCTTATCAGATCCACTGTTGCAGCCGGAGGGCCAACAGATCTCGTATTAAAGATCGGTGGAAATAAAAATGATGGAATATTCAGAATAAACTGGAACATGTATGTGGAAAAAGATAAGCAAGGCTATTTCAATTTCCAATCTACTGTAACACCTGGTACAGGATGGGCACTTGATTTTTATTTATATGCTGACGGTAAGATGCAGGTAGTGAGCGGTACCACTCCGTTTACCAATCTGATTGATTTCCCTGTGGATGATTGGTTCAATATGTCGATCGATGTAGATCTTTTCAATAATTTATGGTATGTAAATGTAGACGGAGAATGTAAAGCTGTTTTCAGGAGTGCTTTAACTTCTATAGGTGGCATCAATTACTATGCTAATGCAGGTTCAAGTTATTTTATTGATGACGTGAGCTATACTTATCAACCGGATGACAACATTACCTTTGGTGGTGGTGAGGCAGGACTATTGAATCTGCGAGCGATCGGTGGCCTCCAGATAGAAGGGCAAACGATCACTACAGCTACGACGATTTACAACGCAGGATCTGATACAATTAAATCAATAGAATATACTATTACGAGTGTAAATGGGGTAGTTACGAAAACCCAGGATCTAAGCATAGCACCTAAAAAATCATTCAACTGGTACATAGATGAGCCAGTAGAATTAAAAGATGGTGACAATAATGTAAGAATAGAAATCACAAAAGTGAATGGCCTTACAGATTTCGTAGCCTGTAACAATTTTATAGAAACGTCCATCTTTGCAGTCAAACCGGCTGAGCATAGAAAAGTACTTTTGGAAGAAGGAACCGGAACATGGTGCGGATGGTGTCCTCGTGGAGCTGTCTTTCTTGATGCGATCTCTCCATTATATGATGATTATATAATTCCCATTGCTGTTCATAATGGCGATATTATGACTGTTCCCGCATACGATGCAAATATAAACCTGGCCGCATACCCCAATATGGTGGTCGACAGAAGAGAAACTATTGATCCCTCATTGGCCCTTATGCCCGGATTATTGGCCCTTCGCGAGGAACCGGATGCAGTTCTGACCATTGGCGCAAAAAATGGTGATGTGGCAGGCACGCTAGATGTCTCAGTTTCAGCAGACATGCTTAAAGATATTCCTGAAGGATTCGGCATGATCATCACGGTAGTGCAGGATTCTGTGAGTGGAACCACATCTGCATACAATCAGTTTAACTACTATGCAAATAATGCAGCAGGCCAGATGGGAGGTTATGAAAGTTTACCCAATCCCGTACCTGCGGCACAAATGATATATAGACATGTGGCCAGAACATTTGATAACTCTGTACAAAATATTCCTGCTGCAGTTACTGATGATCAGAATATATATAATTATAATATAACTCTTGATAGTACCTGGGATATCGAACAACTGAAGATCGTAGCTGTGTTGTTGAATGCTCAGGGCCAGGTTTCCAATGCTAATGATGCTACCCTGGAAGATGCCAAATCAAATGGTTTTGTAACATCAAGAACTGAAAAAGTACTTTTGAATACGGATCTTAACGTATATCCAAACCCAGCCAAGGATATAGCAACAGTGGAATTGACTTTAAATGCCTCTACCAATGTAGAAATATCTTTAGTAGATGTACAAGGCAAAACAATAATGATGAAAGACTTTGGCAAGCAACAAGGAAAGATCATCCTACCGATCTCCCTCAAAGGTGCTACACCGGGTGTCTATACTGCTATCGTAAGAACGAATGAAGGAATTGCAACAAAGAAAATTGTGGTGCAATAAGACTTATTAAATCTTTATTTAGTAGAATAATAAAAGCTGTTCCGGGATTCCGGAACGGCTTTTATTATTATATAAGACTAAAGAATTAAGATTATCCAATCAAAATATACTAAAAGTGAAGCCGGCGTTGAAAGCATAAGTAACCTTATTGTGGAATGACCGAGTATGTATTGAGTTTAAATCCAATAATGAAGGATCAGAATATCTGCCTATGTACCAATCAGTGAGTGGATATGAATAATCATCAGGCACATAATCGTCTTCATACACAAAAGGGCTTTCGTCGTTATTAAATCTGTAATAATAAAGGATCTCAAATGTTGCAAACAACCTCAATCTGTAATCGATAAAATATGAAGCCTGAGCACGGATCTTTGGGGTAATATTGGAACTTTCAGTATCTAAGATGCCGCCTTCTTCATAGACTGTTTTGTTGTACTGGTAATTAATTAAAGTGGTAATGTCAATATTGGTTCTGGAATTAGGATAAAATCCTAGTTTATGAGCAATAAGGACTGAAGAATTAATTCGTTCTGAAGTTGATGCCGGACTAGTAAGCGGATTATCGGTTTCATATCTGTTCAGCCCCAATCTTAATATTCCATAATAATTAGATTGCAAATACCTGGAGATTGGTTTTTGGTGAGAATATTCCAAAATAAGGTCCCCCCCATAATTAGTAAAATTCTGTTTTGCCTGAAAACTTCTGGAATAGGAAATGTTGGGTTCAATACCGATAGATATTCTGAATCCTTCTGTTCTGAATCCCGTATTTGCATACGAAAAATTGTCAATCAAAATAGTGGTTAATTCAATGTCCGAATTATCTTTTACCGGAAAATTATTTTTGATCCACATACTGAGACCTTTTATTACTTGTACCCTATAATTTCTTGAATCGAGGATTCTTGTAAAATTATACTTTGCAATTTCTCCGGCAAATGCAAAAATGACCTCTTGATTAAGCGTATCTGTTAATAAGCCGTCATTCCTAAGGTCATCTATTATAAATTCTGCAAGCATTACTTCATTCAGAACATCGATACGACCTTTACCAATTTTCAGAATAATGTCCACTCCGGAATAGAGGGAATTGTATTTATCACTCTTGGCTCTCAAAGAATGAGAAGCATAAGCATCGTATCCATATTCGAAAAATTGCTCCTTTACTCCATAATTCCTGGATCT
Source organism: Saprospiraceae bacterium (assembly GCA_043753405.1). Classification (GTDB taxonomy): domain Bacteria; phylum Bacteroidota; class Bacteroidia; order Chitinophagales; family Saprospiraceae; genus Parvibacillus. The sequence goes on from JAYUWT010000116.1 coordinate 14,903, forward strand.
TTGATTGGAAGACAAATAAGTATTGAACACATTGGCAGTTTTGTTCGTATGTATAAAACTTGCAAATCTACCTGCAGAAAAATGTTGTTTAATTCCCTGATTGGAATAACGATTGAATCCAAGACTGAGATTGTTATTAAATCTTGTTGATTGATCGGCAG
>JAYUWT010000117.1:0-2193 GCA_043753405.1 Saprospiraceae bacterium
CCAACAAACGTTCGGCAGTAAGTCCAGCTCACAGACCATGGCAGACGAATTTGAATATGAAAGCCTCCGGCGCATGTTCAATGAGACGAGTCTTGCAGAGCGGATCAAGGTCAATCAATTGAATAATTTCATAAAGGTAGGCCTGGCCGATAAAGACATTCAGGATGAATTCACTTATGGGGTTTATTCACTTACAGCTAAGAGTTTTGTGATCCTCAATGGTTATTACGCAGTAGAAAGTTTTAATAAAAATGTATACCATAGCAATATGGATAAAGGACTGTTCAATACAAAATTTAAAGTATCGATATTCAATGACAGTGGCAGCCTGGAACATGGTCTGTTGATGATCTATTTCCCTAATAGGTCCTCTTTCGAGCCTATCTGGTGGATCATTCTGAGTTCAGCTATATTTACAGCCATTATATTATTCACTTTTATTTTTACAATCTATGAGATCCTGAGACAAAAGAAATTGTCTAACATGAAAAATGATTTTATCAATAATATGACCCACGAATTTAAGACTCCCATCGCTACGATTTCTCTTGCCACAGATAGTATCACCAATGTCAATATTATTTCCAATCCCGATAAAATAATGAGATTCCTTGGCATTATAAAAATGGAAAATAACAGGATGCTCAATCAGGTGGAGAAAGTATTACAAATGGCCCTCATAGATCGCCAAAAGTTAAAGTTGAACGTTTCAGAAGTGCATTTACATGATATCATAAAGACGGCAGTGGAACACATCAATCTTCAGGTGGATCAGAAAAATGGATATATCGAGACATTCTATGAAGCTGACCCAAGTATCATTCAGGGAGACATCACCCATGTATCAAGTATGATTCACAACCTGCTGGACAATGCCAATAAGTACTCACCGGAATATCCTGAGATTACCATCACCACGAGGAATTCTGCAGAAGGTATTGATGTTATAGTAACTGATAAAGGCATTGGCATGTCTAAGGATCAAAAGAAACATATATTCGATAAATTTTATAGAGCTACCTCAGGTAATCTCCATGATGTCAAGGGATTCGGCTTGGGATTGAGTTATGTGAAAGCTATGATGACGGCCCACAAAGGTGCTATAGAAGTATGGTCAGAACTGGGGAAAGGCAGTTCATTTACACTTTCTTTCCCTTATAAGCAACAAATTGATGAGTAAAATACGTTAAAAGATTAAACGCTTAACAATTCCTTAAATAAAGACAGATATATGAGTTCAAATGCACAGAGAATCCTTTTAGTCGAAGATGATCAAAATTTTGGTGATGTATTAAAGAGCTACCTTGAAATGAATGATTATGAAGTTGAATTAGCCAAAGACGGTGTTTCAGGTATGGAGTACTATCGCAAATCAAAATATGACCTTGGCATATTTGATGTGATGATGCCCCGAAAAGATGGATTGACCCTTGCCAAAGAGATAAGGGAAAAAGACAAAGAATTGCCGATTATATTTCTTACCGCCAAAAATATGAAGGAAGATATATTGCAAGGTTTCAGGGTTGGGGCAGACGATTATATGACTAAGCCGTTCTCATCAGAAGAATTACTACTGCGTATTCAGGCATTGCTCAAGAGAAGCGCACCCAAAGTAGATTTGGCTGATGAAATAACAGATTATACGATCGGTAAATACCAGTTCAACTTCCCACTTAGGATCCTGACTTATACTCCGGAAGCAGGTGATGAAGAAAAGTTATCCCCCAAAGAAGCAATGTTGTTAAAAATGTTCTGCCAAAAACAAAATTTTGTATTACAACGCTCAGATGCATTGTCAAAAATCTGGGGTGAGGATAATTATTTCACCGCAAGAAGTATGGACGTATTTGTTACAAAACTCAGAAAATATCTTAAAAAAGATGATAATATAGAGATTGTCAATATCCACGGGAATGGATTTCAATTACTTGTTAAAGAGCCCGTCGAATAACTTTCTTTAATCATTTGACCATATATATCCAAATTTTCTTCATTGAAGGTTTGGATATTTTTTTGTCTTTATGTCTGTTAATAAAAGGTAACTAAGTAACTATTTGTAACACTTAAGATATGATCTGAATTCTTATTTTGGCGAAAGATCAATAAAAATTTTACTCTTCTGCATAGCAGCTGCATTTTCTTATCTGAAATAGATCATATAGATGAAATCTTATGAACCAAAAGCCTATCGTC
>JAYUWT010000118.1:0-2191 GCA_043753405.1 Saprospiraceae bacterium
TTAACTTCCGCGGTAAAAACATCTTCAAATTCCCCCTTATCTATCTGTCTCCAGAGATCTCTGATTTTTTGTTTACCAGTTATTCCAATATCAGTTAAAGTGAATTGAAACTTTTCTTTAGTGTCTCCCCAAATTAAAAAACCCAACTGCTTTTGAGCCATCCTCAAGGTCTTTAACTAAGGCAACACTATAAGTACCTAATTGTATTTGTTCACCCTGTATGCCTAATGGGTCTTGGTTCACCTCGATTACCTCATCGTTTGTTAGCAAGCTTAAAGTAAAATCCTCCAATTTAGTAAGATCACAACCTATGAACAAAGGAGCAGCCAAGAGGCACCATAAACTCATATGGGAGTATTGCTCATCAGGCAACAACGAAGTTGGATTAGGTTTGCCCCAGCCAATCCAACCTAAAAGCAACATATCAGGATCATTCCAGTGTCCAGGACCCGTTAATTTCCTCCATCGGTTTTGCGTAAACCCATTTTCAACAACACTTTTCCAGGAATCCTCAGTGTCATTACCGGAACGCCATAAATTAGCGTTATACGAAAGTCCAATTGCATGTTGCTTAGCCTCACGGTACTGGAGGAAATTACCATTTGTAAATGTGGCCCCGTTACAAACACTATATACAATGTCCCGGTTTAGATTCTTTAACGCATCACCCATTTCAATTGCATGTGGCAAATTTCTAATCCACCAATCATATTTGAGATAATCAACCCCCCAACTGGCAAATTGCTGCACGTCATTCCAGTGAAATAAATATCTCCCAACCTTTCTTCCTTCATCCACTTTTTCAAACTTCATAAATTTTCCAGAAGGATCATTACTGGAAGCACCTATCCTACCATCATAGGTATTCATGTAAGCCATGTGATAAATTCCAAACTTTAATCCTAAATCATGAACATTATTTATCAATCCCTGAATATCGGGGAATCTGGTTTCGTCAGGTAGGATAGCATTGTATTTACCTCTTCTTTTATATCCCTGCCAACCACATCAATATTCAGATAGGAACATCCATGATTGATAAGACCAGAAGTCGACATGGCCTTTGCATTTTCTTCAATTAATTTCTGGTTTACTCCCTCTATTCCGAATACATTATAACTGTTCCATCCCATAGGGGGTGTCAGCGCAATTCTATCACCTACACAAATACGGAGTTCACGTTCGCTTGAACCTGACTTATTAGTGGCCTTTAGTTTAACAATAAAAGTTCCCGGTGTTGAAACGGAACCAGAAATCCGGCCATTAACCTTGTCCAATTTTAAGCCGTCCGGCAACCCTTCTGCTGAAAAAGCGATAGGTCGGTCACCGGTTGCCGGAATAGTAAAAATAAGTGGATGTCCAGGGCGAACACCAAATACCTTAGCTCCGTTGATTCGCGGTGAAGCAGAAGGTTTAGGTGTTAAAATGTAGTCCTGATTTTGCCCGGGATCCTGAGCTAATACCTTAATTCCGGCTATAGACAATACTAATGATGATATTGTCATCGTTTTAATTATAAAGCAGATTATTTTCTCTTTCATTTTCTTTCCGGCATTTTTATTATTTTTCATGTTTTATTAAACAACAAATCCAGAAAATAAAACTCAGGCTATTTTTATTTGCAGAATACTTTACTAAATAATCCCGCTTAGAGATTTATCCGTACATTCTACTCATGATAAATCTTAGAAAATTATTATCAACCTCTCTTCAGTATTTAAGATTAACATACACTTGCACAGAGTAACTTTTGTACTTACACGACTGTGGTTACAATCGCAATCTTCCCGTATTTAACTGCTAAACCAAAGCTATTTTTGCTATCTAATAAATAGACATACTTTTTAACTCAATACTGATACGAAATCACTGAATTCAATAGAACCCTCTGTAATACTTTTACTATTTTGCAAAGGAGTAATCTAACCACACTAGAGCCCGTAAGTAAGCCAATTTATATATATCCGTTTTAATAGTAGCTTAAGTAACTAACACAAGATCAATAATAGCCCTTTCTTGTCCACCAGGTAAGCTGGTATTTTGAATCTACTGATTTTGATATTGCAGGTTTCAACTATTGTTTTAATGATAATGCAGCTCGGTTTGAAGCAAAAGCACTTTAATTACTATAAATATACAAGTAGGCTTATTGACCGGATGTTTTTATTCTATACAAACCAGCGCCATGTGC
>JAYUWT010000119.1:0-2189 GCA_043753405.1 Saprospiraceae bacterium
CAAAATCCATCACCTGTATATTTATATTTTTGATTTCATAATTTGCAGCCAATGGTATCAATATCAATTGCAGTATGGGCATCATGATGATCATACGCAAGATCGCTGGCTGCCTGAATATCTGTGCAAACTCTTTTTGTACTATGATAAGTAGTTTCTTCATGCCTTATTATCTTTATCTTTGGCCAGCTTCATTGTCCTCATATTAAATAAACTCATACATAGCTTTTGAAAGTAACACAAAAAAGTAGTTAGTGATAGAACGATGCTGTTAGCCTCAATTCTCTTAGTGTTTTTTAAACACGTAGAGACATAGATAGCATAATTTGTCACATAGTAAAAAAGTGTATGTGATGCCTTATAATCCCGCGGTGTAGGAACTATGTGCCTAAATGTTTCAATAGCAAACATCATATGTGTTTTCATTCGAGGTGTACTTTAAATTTTTTAATAGCAATCGTAGTGAGTACGAGAGTCATGGAGACCAATATCAACGTTTCTTTCCAAATGCTCTCAATACCAAGTCCTTTGACCATGATAGCGCGAACTATATTATAATACCATTTTGTAGGCACTAAATTACTGATCGTACGCAATGGCAAAGGCATGTTTTCTATTGGAAACATAAATCCGGAGAAAATCAAGGAGGGTAGCATAAGCCCTACCAATGAAATAAACATAGCTACTTGCTGCTGATCTGTGGAGGTGGATATCAACAGACCCAATGCCAATGTGGTACTGATGAATAAAATGCTTTCAGCTAATAATAAAAATAAACTTCCTCTGATTGGTACTTCCAATACAAATACTGAAAGGAGCAGTATGATGATCTCGGTAATAAAGGCTAACACCAGATAGGGTATTGCTTTACTTAATACTATCTGGAGTGGATGAATGGGTGAGGCAAGTAATACCTCCATGGTGCCTAATTCTTTTTCACGAACTATTGCTACTGAAGTCATCATTGCTCCCAGTATCATCATGATCAGGGTCAATACACCCGGTACAAAATTGTATGCACTGATAAGCTGGGGATTGTACAGCATGCGTTGGTCTATTTTTATTTCATACGGCATTTTGACCAATCCCAATAACTCATTTTGGAAATCTCTGAATACGGCCCCTGCATAGGTGCTGACTATAGCAGCTGTATTGGGATCAGATGCATCAGCTATGAGCTGCACAGTGCTTTTATATTGATGTTTCAGGTCATCAGCTATATTGGCAGGTAGTACTATGATTAAATTAGCTATTCCCTTTTTAAAGATTTCATGCGCTGCATTTTCATCTGGTATGATGTCTATAATATGAAAATACAGATTTTGTTCAAACCTATTGATCAATGATTTTGAGACCTCATCCTGAGCATGATCTACTATGATTATTTTGGTTTCTTTCACTTCATTACTCAGTGCAAATCCAAATAATAAAATCATCATCACCGGCTGGGCCAATAAAAAGAATAAGCTGCGCTGATCTCGGATCACATGCTTAAATTCTTTTATTACCATTGCCGCAAAATTGGACCTCATTCTTATTCGTTTCTTTTTGCCCGGCGAGCAAGTTTTCTAAATACTCCATCCATATTTTCTACTTCATATATTTTCTTCAGTTCATTAGGTGTATCCAAAGCGGCAATCTGACCATCTACCATTATAGATACTCTATTGCAATATTCTGCTTCATCCATATAATGTGTGGTGACGAATACAGTGAGCCCATTATGTGCAGACTCGTATATCATATCCCAGAATTGTCTTCGTGTGATCGGATCTACACCTCCGGTAGGTTCATCCAGAAATACTATTTCAGGATGGTGTTGAATAGCTACTGAAAATGCCAGCTTTTGTTTCCATCCAAGTGGAAGGCTCTGAACCAATTTGTCAATGTATTCGGTAAGGCCCAATCTTTCTACTAATTCATCAGTGTTTTTCTGAAGTTCTTTTTTAGGTATATCATATAATCCTCCATAGAATCTAATGTTTTCGCGTATAGTCAGATTATTATACAATGAAAACTTTTGACTCATATAGCCAATGTGTTTTTTTATTTCTTCACTTTCATTATTTATATCAAATCCTGCCACTTTGCCCTCACCACTGGTGGGCTCCAATAATCCACATAACATGCGCATGGCTGTAGTCTTGCCTGCTCCATTAGCACCTAAAAAACCAAATACTTCACCTTTG
>JAYUWT010000120.1:0-2188 GCA_043753405.1 Saprospiraceae bacterium
CACAAGTTCCTCACCATTTTTGCCCTATCTCTTCCAACCATTGCTGCCGCCTTTGAAGGTATCCGCAGACAAAATGAATACTCCCGCAATAAAAACCGGAGCGAAGGAATGAAGGCAAACCTTGAATCACTCAAGGTAAAATTCAATGCAGCGAAAGAAGAAGAAGACTTTAATAAACTACTGCGTGAATCCGACATCCTGATGCTCAGCGAAACACAAGAGTGGATGATGCTGATGGAGCCGATGGAGTTGGAGTTGAAAGCGTGATAACAATAAAGTTTTATGAAAAAAATATTTTTAATTGGTGACCCTTGCATTGATTGGCTGATTTATTACCAATCGAATCAAACCCCGAAAGGGTCCCGCAAGCACACGAAAAACCTGGAGAACAATCCAAGAGCCAATGTACAGATGCTTCCGGGAGGAGTTTTCCTGTTAAAGAATTTTATCAATCAGATAAAAAATGAGGATGATGTATTGATTACTTATAAGGACATAGATATTAATGAGATTTTTCAAAAAGCTCCTATTCAAACCATTGCCGTTGTAAAAAATTTTGACGATGATAAGAAGGAGGTCTTACATGTTGATCAATATCTAGGTTATTCCTTTCAGCCACATATGTATGGTACAGGGAAGTTTGAAATGGATGGAGATGCTTCCGAAGCTGACCTGATCATCATAGATGATGCTGGCAAAGGGATTCGGAACGAAGATAATGATTGGATAAAATTATTGAAAGGAAACAAAAATGATTTTCAGATTATTCATAAGCTCAATTGGCCCTTCATAGCTAATGAATTAAGCACCAACTTATATAAAGAACATAGCGATAAAATCATCACCATCATCAATGCTGATGATTTAAGGGAGCATGGATTAGAGATAAGCAAAGAGCTTTCATGGGATAGAACTATTGAGGACTTTCTGCTTTCATTCCCCAATGACACGGCATTAGAGAATTTAAGAAAAGCAAGGGCTATAGTAATTCGATTTAATCTTGAGGCGACTATTCTCATCTTGCGGAATGACATTGCAGAGGAAAAATTTGAATACTATTTTTTTTACGATCCATCGAAATATGAAAGTCAGACTTTAGATGAATCTAATGGGAATATGCAGGGATTGACATATGCGTTTATTGCCACTCTGGCTAAAAGGGTATTATATCCAATGGTCAATACAGGAGATGATGAACACAGCTATCTCAAAAATCTATCTCTCTATTCAGCTATTATTCCATCCATGCAAATGGCACTTTCTACTTTGAAAACGGGATATTCCAAATCTGGAAATTCATATACAATGGAGTGCTCCCTGAACAAGGATTTACTTCAAGGATTGAAGATTAACAGAATAGATGGTAAAGAAGGTATTTCCATCGCGCGGATAACTAAGTATCTGGACCTTCAGGAACCACGCTCCATTTTGAAACACCTCACTTTGAGTAGCCACGATCTCATTTCTTGTGTGGCGCATGAGTATGTTAAGTTTAACGGCTCTCTTATCCTGAATCGAATGCCGGTTTTTAAAATTGGAAGCTTCAAAACATATGACCATGAGGAAATTGAGAGTTTCAGAAGCTTCAACAAATTAATCAAAGAGTATTTATCAGGACCAACTAAAAAACCACTATCTATTGCTGTATTCGGACCTCCGGGATCAGGAAAATCATTTGGTATTAAGCAAGTACTCGAGTCTAATTATTTAAAAGAAAAGATCAGAGTCATTGAAACCAATCTATCTCAACTCCAGTCTTATAATGATCTGGTTTCTGTTTTCCAGGAAGCAAGGGATATTAATCTTTCAGGCAAAACCCCTTTGATATTCTTCGATGAGTTTGATGCAAATTATAGTGACAAATCCTTAGGATGGATGAAGTATTTCCTTGCGCCTATGCAAGATGGCCTTTTTAAGGAAGGGGAGAAGATGCATCCATTGGGTAAATCAGTATTTGTATTTGCTGGAGGCACGAAGTATTCCATGGAGGAATTTGGAGACCGGGTTTTAGACGAAACGTCTAATTATGATACCAGTTCAGATATTGAAAAAGCCATTAAACTGGAAAAGAGGAAAAAAAGATTAAGGGAATTAAAAGTGCCTGATTTTATAAGTCGGCTAAAAGGATTTATCAACATCAAGGGTATAGACAAGAAAGATAATTCTGATATCCTCTATGTTTTACGCA
>JAYUWT010000121.1:0-2184 GCA_043753405.1 Saprospiraceae bacterium
GCTACACATAGATAGGCAAGTCAGTTTTTTAAAATTACTACTATCACATCGTAGTGAAAACAGTATTTTAGATAATCCGGGAAATTTAATTCCATATGAGGTAGGCGATCGAAGAAGATATGCAACATGCTCCGGAATTTCGTGGTTTGAGAAGGAACATCTAGCAGTGGTAAACCTCTATGGGCAGCATGCAAGGATATATAAAATAATTTCAAACAAAACAGCTTATTTCGAGCCATTTCAATTGAAGTTAGTATATGAATTTAAAGAGGATATAAATTTTCCGGAAGACCTTTCTATCGCAAAAAACGGGAAATATGTTGCAATTACCAATACGTTGTCTGATAAAAAGGGAGTTTCAGTCTTTGAAATGGATCCGGTTTCATTTCATTTTAAAAAACTCATAAATCGGGTATGTCTTGAACATACTTGTCATGGAATTCAATTTTCTCCTGATTCTAAGTATTTAACTTTTACTATTATTAGCCCTCCTGGTTCTGTGGAGGTATATTCCGTTTCTGATTTTTCTATTATTCCGGTGTTCACTTTAGAAAATCCGGACGCTCTGCAAAGACCAAAAGCTGTTTGTTTTACTGAAGATTCAAAATTCATTGCCGTTTTATATTCTTACGCAGCTGGGCCAGCATCCAACAAATGGAATAACAAAAGCAGAATTTGCATTCACCGCTATTTTCAAAAAACCGGTAAAATTGACAATCAATTTCTAGCCCAATATATCTATGAAAGCGATTCAAATAGTGCTTTTGAAATAGGGACTTTTAGATCAGCGTCAAATGGAAACCAACATTCACTTTTTGTTACTGATCAGGAAGATAAGGTATTCGAATTTGTATTTGATTCCCAGATTTTAGGCATTGAGCTTAAAGCCTTCTATGGTAAGGATATCCCATTTCCGCATGGGATAGATATAAGTCCGGATGGTAATTATCTTGCAGTTACTACACTTGGTGACGATAGTATTAAAATTTTTAATTTGATTGATCGAGATTCCATACGTTAAAGCTTAATCAGAATTATAATTATAAATAAGAATAGTATGTATTGGGATTTATTCATCTTTGCATTCAATTAATCAATTCGAATTCATTTTTGTTGCCATTTTATTCTTCGTCCGATTCACGCACTCTACACAGACTATCCTTATCTGTCTATTTCTTTCTTTCGGGATTTGGTTTCTCCAGTTGGACATCACGCATACCCACCATCAAATCTTTTTTTAATCTAAATGATGCTCAGTTGGGAAATTTATTGATGGTACTACCGGTAAGTTCCCTGATTGGTTTGCCTCTCTCGGGTTGGTTAGTATCCAGATTTGAGAGTAGGGTGCCCTTGGGTATATCTTTTGGGTTTTATTGTATTGCCATGGCAGGCATTGGATTTTCAAGCAATATGTCTATGCTTATATTTTCCATATTTGGGTTTGCCTTTACGATGCGTATATTCAATATAGCTATAAATACCCAAAGCATCATGTTACAGAAACAATATGATAAAAAAATCAATGGTGCATTTCATGCTTTATGGAGTACAGGAGGGTTGATCGGAATTTTATTCACTACCTTCATGGTAAAATTAAATGTAAGCATAGCCTGGCACTTATCTATAGTGGCGTCACTTACTTTAGGAGTAGCTGCCCTCACTTTTCCATATTTATTGAGAAATGACAGATCCAATTCAGGTAATAAGATAATTATTGGCAAGCCGGACTCTTACATTTTGTCATTGGGTTTGATTGTATTCCTTTCTGCTTTGTGTGAGGGGGGTATGTTCGATTGGAGTGGAGTATATTTCAAAGAAGTAGTAAAACAAGATGTATTTACACTGGGTTATTTGATTTTTATGGCTTTTATGGCCTTATCCAGATTTTATTCTGACAAACTGATAGACAAAATTGGAATGGAAAGGACATATTTAGTAAGTGCTTCCTGTGTTATAATTGGAATCGCTATAGTGGTTTTATTTCCATTTTTCTGGCCTGTATTGATTGGTTTTTCAATAACGGGAGTAGGGGTGGCTTCCATTATTCCTATGACTTTTACATTGACTGGCAGATCAAAGAAATATTCTCCCGGTATCGCTATATCACTAATCGCAACATATAGCATTGTCGGCATGTTGATCGGCCCTTCAATCATAGGATACATAGCACACTGGCTTGGATTA
>JAYUWT010000122.1:0-2183 GCA_043753405.1 Saprospiraceae bacterium
AAGGACATCACCTATTGCCTCAACTTTTATTTGACCACCAACATTACAAATGGAAGGTATTGTTTCAACCGTAAGTAGTTTGGGTGCTTCCCCATTCAAAATATGAATATACTGTGAATCAATACAGCCAAATGAATCCCTAACAATTACCAAATATTCTCCTGGGGTAAGTCCATCAATGATAGAAAGAGCACCCCAGGAATTCCCACTATCAATTGAAAATGAAAGACCCGGTTCTCCTTCTGCCAGGATGTGTATCTCCCCCAAATCATCAGGACACATTGGATTTGTTATCTGTATTTCAGTTATTGCTGGCCCTGGTTTCTCATAAATTGTTGCTATAGAAGAATCAATACATCCATCATAGCTTTGCAAATAGACAGTGTAAGTATCAGGGGCCAAAGATTCAAAAAGTGGAGATAACTGAAAATTCACTTGATCCAATGAGTAACCAGTGGCGTTTCCAGAGGAGAGAACAACCTCAATTATTCCATTTGCCATTTCACATCCTGCATTAGTAGTTACAACTGATTCAATGAGGGTTGCATCCACTTCCGGTATTTCAATAGTGGCCTGTACTTCACATCCGCTACCATCCTGAACTATGATCTGATAGATACCACTTTGAAGTCCAGAAAATATATTGGAATCAGAAAAGTTAAATCCATCCATGCTATAATTCAAAGTTGCTGAACCAGATGATGCTATTATGGTAATCTCACCATTCTGCAATCCACAATACTCTGGAACTATATGTATATTATCAATCTCAGGCCCATCCAAATTAGGTACGTCAACTTGTTGGCCAACAATACATCCAAAAGTGTCCTTTACAAGAATCTCATAAATTCCCGCAGGTAAGGATGTAAAGTTCGAGTCAGCTATAAATATTACACCACCAATTGAATATCCTAATGGACTATTCTGCGAATGAGCATGGATTTGTATTGAGCCGTTACTCATGCCGCATTCAGCCGGAATCACAATGGCATTTGAAATTAAAGGTGGGTCATGTAAGAGAATTTCTACAGTATCTTTTGCGACACAACCGGAACTATTTCGCACTGAGATAAAATATTCACCTGTTGCTAAAGAATCAATAGTAGCTTCAAAAGAATATGGATTGGAATTAAAAGCATACTCCAGACCTCCATTAGGGTCTGAGGCAAATACTTCAATGGATCCCAGACTTCCACAAACTGCATCATTCACATCAACCTTTTCAATTACAGGAAGTGGATTCATAAAAACACTTACAATACTCGTAGAATCGCAGCCATATGTACTTTGAAACAAGCTATCATACTCTCCCGGAGTGAATATCCATGCAGACCATAACCATAGGCTATCACCGGAGCAGATATACGCAGAATCAATTTTAGTCGTATTTGTTTGTTCTACACGGATTGAACAGGATGCTATCGTATCACAATCCCAACCTTCATGCCGGAGACGAATTTGAAAAGAAGTATCCTGGTACAAAGGTCCAAATTGCAAAGGCTGGCTGAGATTCATTGTAATCCAATTTCCGTTGTGATCTATAAGATCAGTTCGTTCTGCCAAGCTGGTAAATGCGATATTGGCTATTTGGCCTGAACATACAACGCTGTCATATTTAATCCAATTGAAATTAATTGATGGGGAATGTTGAACACGAAAATGGATAGTGGTATCACATCCGTCTGGATTCCAGAGATAGAGTTGGTATTTGCCTTCTGGCGGTGCAGGATAGTGGTAAAAGATCGACCCACTACCCGAACCTATGGTCTCACCTGTCTCGCTTGAGATACGAACTACAGCCGCATTTGTGGAATACTGAATTCGCAATCCTTCTCCCGGACAAAGGGTAGTATCAGCTTCTATCCATTGAAAGTCTGGTGAACAAGTCAAATCAGTTTTGCAAGATTTTACTTCATAGATTAAAGTATCTGAAACGGTTCTGCACGGAGTTTGACGAATGACAACAAGTGTATCAAATCCTGGAGCAGCCGGTGAAATCCAAACAGTATCTCCTTGCTGTTCTAAAATGGAGCTTATACCCAATACCTTCCATTCCTGGTCTTGAGGTTTGCAGTTACCCGAAACAATGTATTTCACTCGTAAGAGAGTGTCACAGATTTCGTAGGGTCCCCGAATATGGGGCTTTTCGGGAGTGTATATTCCATTCGGTAAGGTGGGTAGTC
>JAYUWT010000123.1:0-2182 GCA_043753405.1 Saprospiraceae bacterium
AGCAACGATCAAAAGCAGATCAGCTCAAATATCACTTACTTATCTATTCCCTCTGGGAGGATAGAACTCAGACGCCAGACACTAGATTCTAGATGCTAGGTACTAAAGGTCAAATGACCGACTTTAATACTTTTTAAGATAGTGTTAGGGTCGGTCATTTTTTTATAAAAATAGTTATGTGAAAAGTTGGCTAAGAAGTAATAAATAATCTTTGGCAGAACTTTCCAAATAGGCTATCCTCCTTAATTCATAATTGCAATTTGCCCTCATTCCATTTATAATTCATCATTTAGAATTTATCATTCTATTCCGTTCGTCACGTCATTTTATCTATTCGTCATGTAAAAGCATCTAGCCATGTAAAACAAAATTTCGTGGAAAATTGTGACTATATCTTGCAGTCAAATTACAGCATTAAGCTGCTTATTCACAAATTAAAATATTTATAACGCATAAAAAAAATTACTATGAAATGCTTTAAGAATCTTCTCATAACTTTTCTGCTTCTTTTGAGTTTCTCCCTCTTCGGACAGAATAATCAAAGTCAGGATCTTTTTACAATTAAACCACAGAACTCTGACAACAGGTTTGAAAACCCAAAATTTACCTACCTCGAGATCAACAATGAAGTGCTAATTAAATTGCGCAGCGACGGTCAGGACAACATTACTTTTAACATCCCTGACGGAAAAAGAGGGATAATCAAACTTCAACTAAAAAAAGCTCAAATTTTTTCTGATCATTTCCTGATCACTTTATCATCAGGGAAGATATTTGAGGGAGACAAGGGCATTCATTACCATGGAACGACCAATGGTGATCCGTCATCCATGGCAGCTATCAGCATATATGAAGATCACCTGAGCGGTATTATAATAGATCAAACCGGTAATTACAATATTGGAAAAATAAAAAATTCAAATGACTACGCATTTTTCAAAGAAAAGGACCTTGATCATAAAATGACCAGAAACTGCGGCATCAATGATAAAGAATTCGACTATGTAATGCCCATGCAACAAATCGTGGAAGAGAGATCTGCGAAAACCGTATTGAGCTATGTAGAAACAGATTACGATATGATCGCAGATATGGGAAATGCTAATGCCGTAGCAGCATATGCTACAGCCATCCTCAATCAAGGCATTATCCTCTTCAACAACGATGGTGTGGACCTAAAAATTAGTCAGATCAAAGTATGGGATACACCCAGTCCATATATAAATGATCAAAGTAACTATCCGGCTGCAGCATATCGGGAGTCATTCCAGGCAAACCACGGAACTTTCAATGGACATGTGGCTCAACTTATGACAAGGCAGAGAATAGGAGGAGGATTGGCAGCCGGTATCGGAGGCCTATGCACAAACCCTGACAAAAGTATGTGTGTATACGATATAGAAGGCACTTATGAAGAAGTTCCTGTTTACTCCTGGGATGCTTCTACATGGGTACATGAAATAGGGCATTTATTAGGTTCCAGACATACTCATGCATGCGTATGGAATGGAAATAATACACAAATAGATGATTGTGCAAGTGTACAACAATATGCCAATGGAACAGGAACTCCTTTAAATGAGCTGGAAGGAGGAGATTGCTTTGACCCTAACAATCCTATTCTTCCATCCAATGGGGGCTTCATCATGAGTTATTGTGATTTTCTCAATAACGTTGGAATGAATCTGGCCCTAGGTTTTGGAGACCAGTCAGGAAATGTAATAAGAAGTGCTATAGCCAATGCTACTTGTATAACTGATGGCGGCGGTACAGGACTATCAGTGACACCATCTCCGGTAGTGTTTACAGATCAAGGCGGCTGTATTGACATCGCAATTACTTCTGACAAACCATGGTTTATAGGATACAATTCAAATTATCCACCTTATTTTTTAACACAATTACCTCCTTCAGGTGGTGAAGGCAATGCAACGTTTCAGATCTGTGCACCTAAGAATACACTTCCTGTAGAAAATATCTTTCCTATGTATGTCACTGACCAGACTACCACCATTGAAGTCATCGTCGCACAAGAAGCTATCAAGACTCCCACAGCATTATTCTATCCCGGCAATGAAAAAATCAGCCCATTCTCAGGTGAGACATTCAGCATGGATATCCTTACCAATACGGACTGGAAACTTGTTCAGAAGGAATATGATCAAAAATGGGTCATCATCAA
>JAYUWT010000124.1:0-5357 GCA_043753405.1 Saprospiraceae bacterium
AAACAGTAATAGGCCTGGCTGCCATGCAGATGAAAGTTTTGTCACCCAACAGGTCAATTAGCTGTAATGGTGCATATTATTACAGGGGAGGAAGAATAAAATGTCACCCTCATCCTGCTCCGACCAATGTCGCACACGCTCTGCAATACTCCTGCAATACGTATTTCATCAATGTACTGAGGGATGCTGTTGATAAATATGGATTCACGAAACCTGCCATTGGTCTACGGGAACTGGATAAACATCTTTATGATTTTGGGTTGGGTATTAAACTTGGGACAGATATGTTGCACGAGACCAGAGGTAACATACCTTCAGCAGAATTCTATGAAAAGATCTATGGCAAGGGTTGGCGGTCCACCTACATGATGTTTATCGGTATCGGACAGGGGGAGATCCAAATGTCTACTTTACAAATAGCAAATCTGGCTTCGATCATAGCCAACAAAGGTTATTATTACGTACCTCACCTGATCAAAGGTTTTAAAAGTAAAGATTATTTAATTCCTGAAATATATCGTGTAAAACATCAATCAGGCATCGATGCAAAACATTTCATTCCGGTGGTGGATGGAATGGATATGGCGGTAGCAAGTAAATGGTGTGGCTGGAGTACACCTATTCCCGGCATAATCATGTGTGGCAAAACAGGGACTTCACAAAATCCACCTTACGAGGATCACGCCGTGTTCATGGCATTTGCTCCTAAAGATAATCCTAAAATAGCCATTGCTATATTAATAGAAAATGCCGGATTTGGAGCTCAGTCCTCTGCTCCTATAGCTTCCCTTATTGTTGAAAAATATTTACGTGGTAAAATAGAAGCTCCTTTCCGCCTGGAAAGAGAAAAAGAGATGAAAGCTAAAAATTTATTAGGTCCACCCAAAATGGCGAAATAATGATAATATCAAGTATTGTTGCGGTCGCCGAAAATGGGGTAATAGGGTTAAATGGCAATATCCCCTGGTACCTTTCTTCAGACTTTAAATATTTTAAAAAAACAACCCTGAATGCTCCTATTATTATGGGTAGAAATTGTTTTGAATCTATTGGCAGGCCTCTTATAAAAAGAACAAACATCATAATTTCGCGCGATCCATTTTATGTGGTAAGTGGAGCTTTTGTAGTTCATAGCATTCCTGAAGCCCTTGAACTGGCAGAGCAAAGCGGGGCCGTTGAAGCTTTTATCATAGGAGGGGGAGAGATCTACAAACAAACTATTGATCTTTGGGATAAGTTATATTATACTGAAGTGCATTTAACCCCGGATGGAGATACTTTTTTCCCCGAATTGAACTGGGATAACTGGACATTGGTCAACAGGACCTACCATGTGAAAGAAGCCAATGATGATAGCGATTGCACCTTTAAGGTTTATGTTAAGAAGGAAATCTCGGATGGATATCTTCCGTCAGAATATTAATTTTATTGCCCGCCAATTAAATTGAAACAATGAAAAAGTGAGTCAATATTAAGACATATTAACTCACTTGACTTATGATTTGAAGCTAATACATTTAATGGTGCTTCACATGGTGGCGTTCCTCCTTCTTCACATGTCCCCAAACAAGCCGCTCCTAATACCTTACTTCGGATCAATTTGCCAGGCTGTGTGCCAAATCTATTATTAAAATTTATCCCATAGCTTGCTAAATGACAATAACTCATTATAGTACCCCCATTAGTGGGTGGCGGGCCTGGATTACAGCTACCTTCTACGGGATAACAATTGTCTAAAGCCCCGCCCTGCCAGGAGCAACTTTGAGTATGTGGTGATCCAATATTATGTCCTATTTCATGGGTCATAACTTCAATCGTCCAGGAATAAGTTGGAACACTCAGGTAGGTGCTTTGTATATTGCTATATGCAACATTTCTTTATCTAAACTCGCATTAGTCGATTACTTAACACATTCCGATTCAACTTAAGTTGTTCCGATGTGATTTCTGTAAATAGATCAAATCCTATAAAAGAGGCTTTTTCTTCCTGCTTAAGTAAAACTGCATTTGTTATTGGTTTAATAATATTTCTAGAGACATCCTGGCCATAGATATTGGGAAAATAACATAAACTGATAAAAAGTAACACAAAGTATTGGGATACTTGATAATTGTGTTTTACTAAACGCATAATTAATCATTTTTTTAAAAACTAAATAAAGAGATACCTGAATATTGAATTGATTCAATATTCACATCTTAAAAATTGATTAAAATAAGCGTGGAAAAAAGATTTAAATTTTAACTAATAAAATTCAATCTAACTGTAGGAATAACTATTCTAATATATCTAAATCCTTAAGTAAATAAAATCCTGTAAATAAATACAATACTAATTTTTATTGCCTAATATTAGAATTATTTTAAATAAATATTAATAAGTCGTCTTTTTGGCTACACTTTTTGTACCCAAAGAAACTTTTTTTAAAATGTCAATAACCGCAAACACCTCTTAGTCCATTAATATCGTGGTTTTGCTCTAAATGATAGGTTTTGCTGCACCGGTTCTATAATGTGCAATTTTGATCTGGAACATTTCGGCCATTTTTTCTGCCCTCCATTTTGCCTCCTTGGCTTTCTCTCCCGAGAACTGTTCATTTATATTTTCATAAAACAATTCAAGCCAACGATCAAAATGTTTTGCATCTATAGGCAGATCTGCATGGGGGACAAAAGGAGTACCGAAATAAGTGTGCTCATTGAGTAATATCGTTTGCCAGAATTTCACCATCTTTTCGAGGTGTTGTGGCCAGCGATCTTTGATCCTTTCATTGAATATGACCGATAGCATAGCATCATTTCTCACCTTTTCATAAAAAGAGAATACCAGCTGTTGAACATCCTTTATATCTAATATTTCTTTTGTCAAACTTTTACAATTGTACTATATCAATACATTAACCCTGGAAAATAGGAATACGTTCTCTTTTCGCAATATATTCAATAACCGCTTTTTTAGAAGTCAGGCAGGCTTCCTTCATTAAATGCATCTATCTTACTCTGCCTCGCCAATATACTCATATATTCCTGACTATTGGGTAAGCCTTTTTTGAGACCAGATCAGAGATGGTCTGATAATCCTCACGACTATGGTCCAAGTTACTTATGTAGATATTTAGAATAATTTCTTACTATCGAATAATTCAAAAAAATTTATTCGATATTAAATGCTGATTACTGCTGAAATGATGGATTTGCAATAAAGCTTTTATCTGTGAGCGATCTTAAAAATGCTTCGAGGTCCTGCCTTTCCTGAGATGACAATTGAAGAGGGCGTATCAACAGACTTTTGTGGGGATGATCCTGGCCACCTGATTGATAATGTGCAATGACATCTCCCAGGGTCTTCATCATTCCATCGTGCATGTATGGGCCCGTCAAAGCAACATTGCGCAACGATGGTACCTTGAACAATGCTCTGTCAGATTCAATTCCTGTCAACCGAAATCTTCCTTCGTCTGCATATTGGAGGTATAATCCATTATTCTCAAATGCGTAATTGGTAAAATTAAAATCACTATGACAGGTGGAGCAGTTGGTCTTATTGCTAAAGAATAATTCCATTCCTCTTTTGACTTCATTGGGAAGTTCTGCATCATCTAAGCCTGAATTGTAAGAATCATAAGGACTGTTGCCGCTGATGAGACTTCTTTCGAAACATGCTATGGAGCGGGTTATCACAAAAGGGTCGGGGTCCCTCCCATAGGCACTTTGTGACATTTGGACATAGGATGGATCTTTTTTTAATCTTTCCGAGATCAGCAACATGTTAAAATCAAACTCATTATGTTCCTGCACCGGAACAAGGACATGCATTTCCAGGGTAGCCATACCACCTGCACGGGTATAATAAGGATGATATGCCACGTTGGCAAGTGAAGGTGCATTTGCTACAGTCAATCTGCCTTCGACTCCCTTACTCAATGACACATCATCACTGAATGCCAGGGTTGCTTTATGGCATGAGCCACAGTTCAATGAGCTATCGGATGACATTACATTATCGTAAAACAAACGTTTGCCGAGCTCCCATCTTGCTTGCGTAAAAAGATTATCATCCGGAGCATCCACATTTGGAAAACCTGCGGGTATCTCCATTAATCCGGGAAAATTTTGAATATCAGGATCCTTCTCTTTACTACACGCGATAAACACGGCACATAGGATCAGCATCAGCGTCCACTTCATCAATTCTGGGGGAATATCACAGTTGAATAATTATTTTTTTAGTGGCAATTACTTGCCCCTCTTTCGTCAATGATAAAAAATACAATCCGGGAATTGCAAGATTTAAATTGATAGGACCCGTGTGATTTATTTTGTCAAGTCTACTGATCCTTTTACCCATGGCATCGTCAATTATGAGTCCATATTCAGTTTTATCACCAACCAGAGATATTGAGATCTCATTGTTAATGACTGGATTGGGAAATATACTAAAAGCGAATTTTTCTGTCCCTTTTTTAACTGAAGCAGTATTTTCAGAAGCACTGAATACATGGTCATGAAAATTGTCGATCAACTTCTTTGCCTGTTTAGTAGTACCATGATAAAAGATCCCGATCCCGGCATCCAGATCTTCCAGAGCCCTGGCGTAATCGCCATCTATATTCAGTTCGATATGTCCATTGACAGGGCCAACATTTTGTTCGATTTCATACCGCAAATAATTCCCATTGCCAAGTGAATGGATTTGAAATGCCTTATTAAAAGCACTTCCTCCTACTCCTTCTAACGCAATAAAATTGTATCCGGCAGCCCACCCCCAGTGCATAGAAGGGAGCTTTAAAGCAAGTGGATGTCCTACTTTATAAACAGATGGGTCAGAATTATTGTGTGCTGAATCGACACCTATATGAAAGGCTATTTTTTCAACAAAATTGATGTTATGATCTCCAAGATCTACCTGAGTGGGGAATTCCGCATTGACCAGGACATATAGGTCATCAATAAAGGTCTCCTGGCCACCATCATGGATCAAAGAGATCTCCGAGATGTAGTATTCAAGCCTTGTGATCTGAAATGGCGTGTTGATATTATTGTTAGCAGTTTTGTTAAATTCAAATCCGTCATCATTCAACCTGTGGTGGATATTGAATTGAATATTGTTTTGAGCGAATATCTCAAGTGATAATAAAAGGAAAGAAAATATGAAAAGTAAATTTTTCGTCATCGGATAATAATTGAATTCCATTTTATAAATAATTCACGGTCACGCCAATATGCAAAATTAACCGAATTTAATTATAAATGGTCAACAATTAATCCGATGACGAAAAATTTACTTTTCATATTTTCTTTCCTTTTATTATCACTTGAGATATTCGCTCAAAACAATATTCAATTCAATATCCACC
>JAYUWT010000125.1:0-2179 GCA_043753405.1 Saprospiraceae bacterium
GTCTAAAAATGATCTATTTTTTTTTCAGCTTTTGATCGATCCAATAAGAAAATTATTAAAGCTCCTATAAAATATGCAATGATATCTTCCCATGAAAAAGAATTACCGATCACTATTGTTGCAAATTTATTGTGTTGCAGACTTAACACTTCCACTAAATGAAAATA
The DNA here is from genome assembly GCA_043753405.1 of Saprospiraceae bacterium. Taxonomy (GTDB): domain Bacteria; phylum Bacteroidota; class Bacteroidia; order Chitinophagales; family Saprospiraceae; genus Parvibacillus. The sequence continues at coordinate 168 of JAYUWT010000125.1, forward strand.
TTGCCCGGTCTCCACAAGGCAGGCAAAGACAAATGAAATGAATGCAGCTGAGACAGATCTAATATTCAGAATACTTTTTATCACACAATAAACCAACATGACGACCAGGACATCGCCGATATAAGGGCGGATGAAGTGGTCGCGAATGTATAAGGCAATAAAGATCTCAATACACAAGATCAAAAATGAGATCAGGAAGTACTTTTTATTAAAATGAAATATTTTTCTCAGGTTTGTCAATTCAAGCTTTAATCAATGGGCAAATAAATGACTATTTTTCAATTCTTACCAGATCAGCAACAAGGCCTTTTTTAACTATGGTATATTTATTCTTCAGGTGATAGGTACTGTTGTTGAAAATTAAAATATATTTGACTGCAGATGGATCCACTGTAAAATCACTTTCAGTTTGTATATTTCTATTCTCTATTATAATATTATCAAAACCTTCCTTATACAGATAAAACTTCGGTGACATCAGTAGTAGCACATGCCCTGTTACAAGAGCCGGTGTATTTTCCCCGTTATCTTCCATCAAAGCTTCTGCCATTTCCTTAGAATTAACATCAAACCACCATTCGTCACAATGATTTAATTTGAATTTAAATATTAAATTATTAATACTTAAAATTAAAAAAAAGGTTATTGCAATAATCTTGAATTTAATGGAGGACAAATCTGAAAGAAAACAAACTAATAAACCCGCAAACATTGGAAAGTACAGGATACTCGTTCTGGCTGTGAGGTAATTAGCCCCTGTAACTTCATGGGATAAAATATTGATAACGATGGTAATTACTAAGAATAAAGCAGTAAAAAACAAATTCATTTTATAGGGTCCGGAATTTTTATTCCTGGTTTTTATTACAGAATAAATAATGATGCCAACAAAAAATAAACCCAATAAATAAGATCCTGTCTTAAAAATTGATTCCACTTTAAATAGGTGGTCTTTGGCGATGGTATTATTGTACATTGATATTAATGTATCCGTAAATTTTGCGGGCCCATATTCAAATTCTCCCTGTGCAATGAGAATGGAAAGAGGTTTAGTAAAAATCAAAATTGTAATTAAACCAAAAGGAATTATTCTAAGTAGTTTTTTCAAATAATTTAAAATTCCTATTTTGAAATAAAACAAATATACCAGAAAGGTAGTAGTAAACCAGGAAGCAAATAATATGGTAGTGGTCAGGTTTATAAATATCCCGAAACACACTGTAATGCTTCCGTACAAAAAGTATTTATCTTCACCTATGTTAATAAACTTGCGGAAGTAATACATCAAGGCCATTGACATAGCGTATACCATTCCATAACCTCTGGCCAGGGAAAAAAATTCTATTCCGAAATGAATGGAGACCAGTATAATAAACAATGCTAGGAAAGTCCAATCCCTGTTGTGATTAATTTCCTTTATAAATTTGTATCCGAACAGTAAAAAAAATAAGCCTGACACGACAGATCCCCATCTCATGGCAGCAAGTTCAGGACCGAAAACAGCATTGCCGATCTGCATACAAATCGTATTCACCACGTGATTATTTGCTGACATCCAGGCAGCTTTGCTTGTAAATAATTCCCAAACTGACATATGCATCAGGTATAAATATGAGCCATATTCATCATAAGTGATATCGACAGTGAACGTGCGAACTACCACATAAGTCATTATGGCAGCACACAATAAGATTACAGAATATTTAACTGTTTTGTCTTTGATCATTGACTAAATTGATTTCAGTTATAAAGTTTCTGATATTTCAGTAAATACAGAAACAACCTTTTTTAACTGCCTGGTTAATTATTGGAAGTGAAGTTATGTAAAATTTAGAATTCTGTATTGGCACGAGTTAAAAACTCGCGCCAGCGAGCAAAAAAAATAAGGGTTCCAGTTTCCTGAAGCCCTTATCGGAGTAGCGAGAGGGGGGCACGATCCCCCGACCTCATGATTATGAATCATGCGCTCTAACCAGCTGAGCTACCTCGCCATATGGGGTCGTGAAATTAAA
>JAYUWT010000126.1:0-2178 GCA_043753405.1 Saprospiraceae bacterium
GTATCTTTTCTTAAAACTCACCGTTACTGAGTTAAATATATCATTAAATGTTTCTGCAAACTGACCATCCACCTGAAACACAATATCCCTTTTTTGAAAATCCGGGTCATCCAGATTGACTGTCCTGAAATATAGATTTTCTTTTTTTAATTCATCGTACAGGATGGATAGATTACCAGATGTGTAAATCGGCACTTTAATGGTGGTAGATTTACTTAAATTGATCATCACCTTATCGCTGCGTATATCTTTGTAATTTTTCAATGTATATTGATCATCTGATACATACTCCTGATTGCCGGTACCTGCAAAAAACTGAGCAAATGCTCCTCTTTCCTGCCTCAGAGGAATTTGATTTTGACTCACAGCTGCTACGCGAATCGGATCTTTAGCCCAGCCTTTTTCTGCATTGAACATAACTTCAATCAATTTTTCTGTGACAATAGAGAGAATTCCATCCATATCTTTTGCATTAATGCCTAATGCAGTGCTGCGATCAAACACTTCTACTTTAAGTACTTGGTTTCTTACCAATTCGTCAGTAACTTTTCTGATTTCATCTTTCCTGAAACCAGCTTGTTTATTAAATATAGAGCTAAAGTGTTTGTACACAACCGAGTTCTCTGCGGTAATCATTGCATTATATGCTTTTACTGCAGCTTCATAATATCCACTTAGCGTAACAGATACATCTGATGTTCCCCCTTCAAGCGATTTAAATAAAAGTGTAGCTCCTTCCTGTGAAAGTCTGGCTGCGATGGCTGCTTTGGATCCGGGCAAGAAAGGAGCATGCCCTGATGTAATAATCGTCTTAGTAAAAGGATTAGCTCCTGCTGTATTGGTGAGTATAGAAGAAATAACCTGGAAACTGGCTAATCCATTTTCACCATCTTTCATAGCTTGCTGGAGAGGAACTGGTCCTTCTATCGTGGCACTATTACCTACTTTGGCTTTTAATTTACTTTCTAAGTCTTCAATCATTTTTTGAGGGAGTGAAAACTCGATCAATGCATGAAAGATCCCGCCATTAGTTTCCGCCCCACCCTGTCCTACGTATTTCATACATAAAATTTCCAGAGTGCCGTCTTCTTTTCTAGACAGCCTTGGATATTGAGGAATATAATAGTACTTTTTCGGATCATCCATATCCTGAAGAAATTGGATGCCATCGATCTGTATAGCGCCTTCGTCATATTTTACTACTGCCAGGACTGTGCTAAAATAGCAGATAAATACAATAATATAAAAATATTGAAATTTCATTTGTATTTTATGATTAATGCTTTAAAATAAAAAAGTAGAATATTTTTTTTATTGAAATTTATAGATTTAAATGGATAACCGCTTGAGAAACCTTTCAGATATTGCTCGCGAGTGCATTGTTAATAGCCTTACGACTTTAGCCACTAGACAATTTAATAAACGAAGCCAATTTGGATTGTTAGAAAGATGCCTTCGCCACATCGGCCACATAGTATGTGACGATATTTAATGGTAGAGTAGGAAGTGACTTTATATTTTTGTTAACTCTCCGCCTTCAATTTCTAATAACAGCAAGCGCTTCAACAATATTATTTCAACAGCAAATTTGTTCTTTCCGAGGTGATTGCAAACCCTCCCTTCCAATCCTATTAATGGCCCGGTGTTTACCATCGCTTTGTCTCCTGGTCGAATGTCATCGATCGAATCGGAATTTATTCGATAGCCGGAAACACAAATCTTTTTCAACCAATCTATCTCTATTTCCGGGATACTAAATATCTCACCACCAATGTCGACAATTTTAACAATTTTATTAATCAATTTTATATGACTGTAGTATTCCTCTCTTATTATTTTGGCAAATACGTAAGAACTAAACAAAGGGGCTTCAACCCACTTTTTACGATCGCTCCATTGGTTTAATTCTTTTTTAACCGGCAAAAAAGCCTCCAGACCATGTGATTCAAGACTATTAAAAGCTATTTTTTCGCAATTGGGAAGTACATAAAAAGCAAACCATTTTGATGTGTCAATGGAAAGCTCATTATGCTTTACTAAAGGTTCCCGAATCATCTTTCAGCTTATTAATTTAAGTCATGTTCATGTGATTAGGTTAAGGTTTGGTTTAAGACCTTAGCTCAAACACAAGATACGCCATTGTTTTAAAATCTTGTTTAGAAAATGTCCTTTTAGAAA
>JAYUWT010000127.1:0-2174 GCA_043753405.1 Saprospiraceae bacterium
GCAGGAAAAAAATATTGAACCCACATTTGTTTATCATTCTTCACTGGAGTTTTTAAGTGGCCTTGATCAAACTTTCCACCGCCAGTATTCCTCTGTTAATGGTTTTTATTATGTAGATGAAGCTTTAAACAGGCAGTTCCATTCAAAATCTATTCGAAGGGTTTTATCTGGCCTCCTTGGAGATTACACGGTTTCAAATAGTTTGATTTATCCATTCTCACATTTGCTATTATCAGGAAGGTTTTCTGCCTTATACAAACTTATTGGACAGACCAAAATACATACCGATCAAACTATGACGGCCTTTGTCAAAGCTGGCATTTTAAATCAATTGGCGCCAAGGTTAATACAAAAAGCATGGAAAAAATTCAAAGGAGAAGTTGACTTGACAAGAGATATTGGTAAGCTTCCTTTAATACTGAATCAAAAGGAAAAACTGGCATTACAACAAAAAGTAATAACCTCCTTTACTATCTCAAATAACCAGAAAAAGGATATCCTACAAAATATCTGGCCGGGGAACTGTGATATGTTTACTGAAGACTGGGACAGTGGATCTTCTCACCACCAGATAGAACTAACTTATCCTTTGTGTGACCGGAGGGTGGTTGAGTTATTACTCCAAATACCAGTAGAACATTTCTATGCAAGTGGTAAAAAAAGGGGCCTTATTAGAAAAAGCATGATTGGGATCTTGCCGGATAAAATCAGGGAAAGAAAAACCAAAGGTTATTATTCACCCGGATATCAAAATCTCTTCAAAAAGGAGCTTTTGCGTATTAATGACATCGTACAAAATGGAAATTTATTTAATTATATGGACCATTTTATCAATATACCAAAACTAAAAGTAGATCTTCAGAATTTGTCAGAATCAAAAAATAACGATAGCTTTGATTATCAGAAATGGACAATAATTGAATTAATTATTTGGAGCTATTTTAATAATTGGGTAAATATAAATATTAAAATTAAAAAAGAATGACAAAGGAATTAAAAAAGAAATGGAACCGGCCGGTTATTGTTTCTTCTCTCTCCATCAAAAAAACATTGGGTTTACCTTTGACTATGACTGCTGATGGTGGAATGGCGCAAACCATGTGGAAATCATAAATCTTGTCAAAAATATGTAATTCATTATTTTTTGTCGCTTTTAGCTGAATAGAATTATTTTTTCGTTTTTTAATCCTTGAACAAAATTCTTCCTGATTCTCTTTAGATCATATTCATATTTTCTATACAAGAAGGAAAGTTCATCAAAAAGTACCTGATTTCAGTATTCAAATGTATGAATCTTCATAATAAGATACCTTCCATTTACCATGCACTTTTCCCCGAACTGCTTGATATCGAATTTCCAGAAGAAAAAATTGCCACCTGCGATTCCTGCACATTGTGCCGTTCTACGCAAAGTAACTATATCAATACCAAATGCTGCGCATATCACCCACATTTTTCAAACTTCCTGGTAGGTGCAATATTAACAGATGGGGATGTTAGTTTAGCGCTGGGAAAGGTACGGATCAGGGAACAAATTAAGGCCCGTATAGGTGTTACCCCCTATGGCATTATTCCTGCGGTTTCATATGACCATCGCCAAAAAGAGGTTGAAAACCAGGATTTTTGGGGCAGATCCCGTGATCTTTTGGAAGCCCAGCTTTGTCCCTATTATGACAAAGGAAATTGCACCGTTTGGAAATACCGGGAAAACCTCTGTGTCACCTATTTCTGTTCCTCAATTGGCGGGCTCGCTGGAAAAATGTTTTGGAAAAAAGTGAATCATTATTTGAAAATGGCGGAAACCACTCTTTCCCAGTATGCGATGCTACAGTTAGGCTGGCCACCCGCCAACATAAAAACAAAAGCCGTAACTACTTCAGACATTAATCTTGAGGATGAACAGGGTAACGTAAAAAACGAGGTTTATTCAAAATTATGGGGAGATTGGGAGGGAAGAGAAGAAGAATTTTACAGGAATTGTTATGGGGAAATAAAAGAAATGGATGCGCCTACTTTTAAAAAGATTACAGGTTTAAACCGTGAAATTCTTGAAGCCGCCATAAGGGATACTCAAAAAGTTTTTCTCCAAAATGTCCTTCCCGATATACTGCTGCTTCATCCAAATGTTATTGCCGAAACGTGTCAGGAAGAAGGCTATACACGACTGGTTCTCG
>JAYUWT010000128.1:0-2174 GCA_043753405.1 Saprospiraceae bacterium
TACAACGCGCTTAAGTGCAGGGAACAGGTTACGCACAGCATCATTCATCAGTAGTTAAGATTGGTTAGTCATGCAAGTTAACAAAAAGCCGCACGACCCCTTTTAGCCTTGGGATCTTAAAGGATTACAAGGCTTTCTACAATACTAATCGATCTTCCAACTCGTTCGTTTATAGTTGATCATTCATTTAAAATGAAAATCCTCCTTTATACCCTTCTATCTCTTCTTCTTATTAAGTCAATAACCTACCTGGCTAGGCTGGAGATGTCAAAACAGAAGAAAGAAATCGAAGAGTTTATTTGGTCCGAAAGTCAGCGCAAAGAGGAAGAGTTTTCAAAGTATAAAGAGTGGATCCAGTATTCTTTCAGGATTTCAAAGAATGCCCCACCAACCATCGTACCCAGGACCAATTTAAAAGCAGGAAGACCCGTTTACTCTTTCAATAGTTTTCACGAATACCTGACATTCCTGATAAATAATAATCCAAATCTAGTATTGGATACTATCGAATCAATAAATCAATTTCCAGATTCATTAAGACTCAACGCTCAAGAGGACAACGCGATCAGACAAATTTTCAACCTTTTTAAAGAAAATAACTGGGGACATGGAATTCAGGAAAGCAAATTGAAATGCTTTATCCATAATATTATAGAAAGAGATTCAATGTTAGAAATTGAAATTAGCCCATTTGGTTATGAACTTCCCACTTCAGATTTCTACATTAGCGTTAAATCCACAAGTGACACTTTCCGCACCACACCCTTTCATTATACCGGCGACCTTAAAAAGTTAAGTTGTACGGTCATAAACCCCGTTACGCATGAAGCCCAGGTTTTCAGAAATAAGTAGAATCATATTAGTGACAATTTGTTCCATTTTATTCATTAGTATTCTAGTGGATATTCAACATGTTCTCAAAGCATATAAATCAAAGAGGATAATGAAGAACTATCTATTGTATGAGTCGCCACATATGGACACTGATAATAACGATCTTGCCCAAGTCATTGAAAATATAATTCTCTTTAAGCGACCAGATGAAAGGGAATCTTACATGCATCTTCTTGGCTTAAAATCTAGAAATACTTACGAGATTGATTCAATTGTCACAAAAACATTTTCTGGCGATGATTACATGCAGAATCTTTATGCTAAGGACCGCAAGGTTGCAATAAACAAAATTGGAGACAGCAAGAATGCTAATCTTGCACAGTTTTATGAAAAGTTGTTCCGCTATTTAGTGCTTCGGAACGCCCACTCCATTGTTTACAGAGATTCGGACAGAGGCTTGAACTATTTATTATTTGCAAGACCAATCACAGAAGATTCCACCTACTTCGGATCAATAGAGTATGCCCATCATGCCGAAAAATATGTCTTCATTATCAATGATAGTTATTTCGAAGAACCCAGTTATGAAGTAACTGTCCCTTTATCAGATACTCTCTACATTAAAATGATAGCTATCAAAAACAAGGAACAATATATTGACACCACTACATACCATCAAACCATCGTAAAATCAAACGGGAAGTGGAGAAATATTAATTCTCTTTAATTCTTCCATGACGGGGGCATTCCATGGCGGGGGCAAGCCCCGCACACTACATTTTACTTTCCCTATGCGCTATGCACTCTGCCCTATGCAAAATGGTCCATGGTCATTGGTCATTGGTCATTGGTCAAACCCTTCGCAATCATCCCCTCCATCACTTCAGGTCTCTGCATCTCCGCAGTTACTGGATGGAAGTCCCTGCCTGTCATCCTCTCATACAAATGAATATATCGCTTACTCACAACATCCACAAACTCATCATCCATCACCGGCATCACCTGCCCTTCTAATCCCTGAAATCCTTTCGACATCAACCACTCCCGCACAAACTCTTTCGAAAGTTGTTCTTGCGGGAAACCTGCTGCCTGATTGTCCGCATACTTATCTGCATACCAATACCGCGAACTATCCGGTGTATGTATTTCATCAATCACATAAATCTCATCACGATACCATCCGAATTCATACTTCGTATCCACCAGGATCAAACCATGCTCTGCTGCCATCACCGACCCACGATGATAGAGTTCCTTCGTGATCCTCACTAACTCAGCATACACATGCGCAGGCACAATGCCATTCCGCACTATCTCGTCACCGGAAATATCAACATCAT
>JAYUWT010000129.1:0-2172 GCA_043753405.1 Saprospiraceae bacterium
CAGAATCTTTTTTCATAAGAAGCAACACACTGGCCCCCGAAATAGGTTTATTCTCCGGTGTTTTTACAAACCCATGAATACTTACCTGGGCTATTAAACCGGGTACAGTAAAAATGGTGAAGATAACTGCTGTTAAAGCGTATGGAAATAGCTTCTTCATAAACAGACCGTGTAAGTGTGATCCAGGTTTTCGGAAATAATTAAACCATGTTGAGTATGGGGAGTAAAATAGGAACTTATACCTGATATTCCAATAGATGCTGTTGATACCAGGTAAAAAACCTTTTTACCTTTCACAACGTTGGTTTATGCTTACCTATGCTTCTGTAGAGTGGCGGGAATTAAAAAAGCCCAACTTCCTGATCACAAGGAATTGGGCTTTGTACCGGAGAGCAGACTTGAACTGCCGACCTTCGGGTTATGAACCCGGAACTGAGCTTTTTTTGACCTTTTTGTGTATGTACTTACAGTGTTCTTATGCTTAAAAGGTGCCAATTTTTTGAGAGTGTGTTTACCATAGTCTTAACTGTTAAAAAAAAAATTAATGCAATTTTTTTTGGAATAGCTTTAGTTCGCTTCCTGCAGAATCAGAATTACTTCCGCAAAAATTACCCCATTCATAATGACAAAGGCGGTCTGAAAATTCATTATTGAATTTTTGTTTGAATTTTCCAATCCATCAGTCTTCTATTTTATATATGGAAAATCATCATAAATCGTATTATTTATAAGTCTTGTCTGGTTGCTTCCATCCCCGTTCATTTTGTAGATCTCAAACTTTGGAAATGTTGAGGGCAAGGCAAAGTCACGGGCACTTGTAAAAACAATTCCATCGCTTTCTCTGGACCATGAAGGACGTCCATCCACAGCGGGTGTATTAGTGAGCCTTAATTGATCAGATCCATCAAAGTTCATTGCATAGATTTCTGCATTGCCATCTCTTGTGCTCATAAAGGCAATTTTTGATCCATCTGGTGACCAGGCCGGCATTTGATCCAATGCAGGAGTAGTGGTAAGGCGTGAAACGTTACTGCCATTCGCCTGCATGACAAATACATCTGTTCGTCCTGCTGTACTTCCTAAATCAGATTGAAATGCAATCCAGTTCCCATCTGCGGAATAAGTTGGCCACTTATCATCTTGCACACTGTATGTAAGGCGTATTAAATTATTACCTCCCATATTAGAAACATACAGCTCGTGATTTCCATCCCTGTTGCTAGAGAAGATAATGCTGTTTCCGGTTGGTGACCACTCAGGCCATTCTTCATCAGCATTCGGTGTATTCGTCAAATTGCGAAGAGCTTGGCCATTAGCATTCATTATATAAATGTCCCTCGAGCCTACTACACCCGATGCAAAAGCAATATGGTTCCCGTTTGCTGACCAGGAAGCTCTCCCATCAGGCACATCATTGAAAGTAAGTCGGACCATATTAGTACCATCAAGGTTCATGGCGTACACTTCATCATTTCCATCCCGGTTACTTACAAGGAGGATTTTACGCTGGTGTTTGTCATTACTTATTGGTTGCTCGTTTACTACCGCCTTCAATGCAATTTGTTTCTCAACGAAATGATGGATCTCTTTTTTGCAAGCACTCAAAGCAATGGAACTTACTGTTAGTGCTACAATTATTGTTGTAGATAATTTAACTGACATCGTTTTAAGATTTAAAATTGAACAATACCTACATATGATGCAGTCCAGGATAAGCGTGGAGTATCACAGCTATTTGCATGATAGAACTAATGATAAACTTACATGAAAATGTATTTTATCAATAGGGGAAGACTGTTGTGCTCATTCGAGAACAAGATCGGGATAATAATTAAAAAAAGCAAGAGGTTTCCAGTAAACAAAGAGATGTTCAATAGCAATTCAAAGCAGCCATTTATCATTTTCCAAAAGGAATTATCTCCTCTTCTTAAAGTGCGTTTAATATAACTAATGTACTTAGGAGTTCAATCCGGTAGCTTTTTAAAAGTGTTAATGACAGTATCGACTCTCCAACTAACCTAAGCAAAAGAGGATAAAACTAAAAAAGCTCAAATCCTTAATAATCAGGACCTGAGCTTTGTACCGGAGAGCAGACTTGAACTGCCGACCTTCGGGTTATGAATCCGATGCTCTAACCAGCTGAGCTACCCCGGCAAACGGGCGGCAAAAATA
>JAYUWT010000130.1:0-5334 GCA_043753405.1 Saprospiraceae bacterium
TCTTCTTTCATGATGTGTTGAAGTTTAAGATGCCATGCTTTAGATGATCTGGAAACATCAGGCGCCTCGATGAATAGTGCATCAGCCCCCCCCATTACACATGCCACACTGGCCGCAGTACTTAAAATCATATTGTCTGTAGGCTTGTCCCAGTAATTTTTTATATACGTATGAATGGTGATGGGTATAGAGATGTCCTGATTAAAACTTTTAATCACATGCATCCACACCAGACGCAGGGCACGCATCATACTTATATTAAGTACCAGATCATTACCGGGGGTGAATCGAATAATTACTTTGGAAAGCAGTTGACACAAAGTATCTGAAGCGGAAAGTCGTTCGATGTGTTGGATTAAGGTATTAAACTTAATAGCTACATCAGCTCCTGTGTCAAAAGCTGAACATTCAATACTCAGAAATTTATAGTTTGGCAATAGTGCTGAATAGGTTGAATGTAAGTCATATTGTTTTTCACATGGGGCGATCACAATCCCATTGGTGTTTTCACACTTTTGTTTTTTTAAATAGGTATGCAGGTTTTTTAGATTGCCTACATCTTGTATATTCACTTCCAATGTAATCCAATCCAGCCTGATGTCTTTAAAAAGGTTTGCTGGTTTTATATCCTTATTCAGAATATCTATTGAAACTATTTCTGCTCCAAATTGCAATGCTTGTACTATTGATTCATTGCTTTGTTCACATCGTGCACCTATCAACCATCCTTGATTTTTTCTTGGATAAGAGTTGCTATTTATTCCTTTTCGTTCATCGAATGGAGATACAGATATACCATCCCAAGTATAATCAAAGTTACTAAGGTCTCTTCCTTTTAATTCAATGGCAAGCTTATCTTTCCAAGTCTGATATGCCGAAGAAGATAAATCTATATTCGACATATATTATTTACCGGCCCTGGCTATTAAGTCTTTGCGTGATATGACAGCTGTACGGCCCATTATCTTTCCATTTTTTACTACCACAAATCGAAGAGTCACATCCCCCTCAGGTATGGTGATCTCCCCTTTATATTTTGGTGAAAAAGCATCAGGAAATGTATTGTCTATGGTATAGTGTATATCACCACCGGTCAATTCGGTAGAGAGTATACATTTTAAAACATTTTCTTTATGAGTAGTAGTGGCGATAGCATCAAACAGTGATCTGGAAATATTCCATTGTACTTTATCAAACAAATTAAAATGATGCTGAGTACGATCTGTAAAATTATTCCACTCTTTTTTCTCTTTAGGACTCCACATAGTCTCGGCTATAGCAAATGCACGAGGATACGACATATAAAATGCATGTCTGAGAGTAGGAGTTTTTTCTGACCATAGATTTCCCTGGCCACCAAGTATTCTTTTGGGATCTACTCCATCAGGCATTGGTTCAAAAGAATAGGATTTTTTTAATGAAAGGCTGGCATAGATAGGGAATTCTAATGATCTATCACCTTGCATATAATCTATATAAGCAAAAGTAGTCGGAGACATTACCACATCATGACCTTGCTTGGCAGCTTCTATACCACCTTGCATACCCCGCCAACTCATCACAGTAGCTTCGGGAGCCAGTCCGCCTTCAAGTATTTCATCCCAGCCAATTAATTTTTTTCCTTTGGTCTTAAGTATTTTCTCACATCTTTTGATAAAATAACTCTGTAGTTCCATCACATCTTTCATTCCTTCTTTAGCCATCAGAGCCTTACAGGATTCATCTTTTTCCCAGTATCCATGGTAACATTCATCTCCACCTACATGTACATAGGGATTAGGAAATAATGAGGCTACTTCTGTAAATATTTTATCCAAATATTCATAGACTAGTTCATTCGAAGGGTCGAGTGTATTATCTACCAACATTTTAAACTTACCATTACCAAACCATTCTGCGAAATTGGTACCTGGATTTACAAATACTTTTTCATTTGTACACGAAAGCTCAGGATATGCCGCCAATAATGCCATAGCATGACCTGGGGTTTCTATTTCCGGTACTATGGTGATGTGTTTTTCACTTGCATATTTTACCAAATCACGCACTTGATCATGAGTATAAAAACCACCATACGGTGTAGACTCTCCGTCTTTTACCGGAGCGCGGTCACCAAAAGTACCAAACCGCTCAGCCCGCCAAGCACCCACGGAGGTAAGTCTTGGCAGTGATTTAATTTCTATTCGCCAGCCATTATCATCGGTAAGATGTAAATGCAGTGTATTAAACTTATACAGAGCCATGGCATCTATATATTGTTTTACCTCGTCTACTGTGAAAAAATGTCGGCTCACATCCAGCATAAGACCCCTCCAGCCAAATCTTGGTTGGTCAGATATTTCGCAGGCCGGTATTGAATATGTACCCTTATTATTAGTGATAGGTATCAGCTGAGTAAAAGATTGTATACCATAAAATAAACCGGCGGCAGTATTAGCTTTGATCAAAACACCACCGGATGTGACTGAGAGATGATATCCTTCATTGGATGCTGATGTATTGGTAGCAAGCTCCAATTTTATAGCATTAGCCACACCATTCTTTTGAACCAATTTTAAATCTTTTATCAATGGATGATGGATCAGTTGGTTAGCCAGCCTGAGCATATCTACCGACCTTTGAGGAATCGATACAGCTGCACCGGGTTTTAACAAGAAGCTTCCTGATCCGGCTTTATAATTTGCCGGGACAGGAATGATATTATTATTGACCTGAGCCAGTGATGTACAGGATAAAATGAGTAAAATGAAAATAGAAAATATTGTGCTTTTCATTAGGTTAGAATATTTTCATCAAAAGTAACGAAAAGAGAGATGAGATAAAAGCAAAAGAATTTGGCTATGAAACATTATCGATCACTGCGCTCAAAATTTTTAAACACAATTAAACACAATAGACCACCTAGGAGATTTTAGATCACATACTTTCTTTCTTTGCGTCGTACCGCCTTTGCGAGAGATACAAAACACAAGGGCACATAGGAGATTTTAGAGCACATAATGATTTTCTTTGCGCCTTGTTTTTTAGGCATCAACAAGTAGGTACTGTCACTTTTTTCCTTTACCCCTGACCCCTTAAGGGGAACCTAACTCTTGGTTTCATCACAGCTCTCAGTAATTTGATTTCAGAATTTGAAATATTATTGTTTCTCCCTTTAGGGCCGGGGTTACCCTTGATTTAGCACATAGGAGATTTTAAATCACATAGTTTATTCTTTGCGTCTTTGCGAGAAATATAAAACGCCGAGACTTGAGACCACATAGTTTCTTTCTTTGCGTCGTTGCGCCTTTGCGCGACAATCTCTGCGTCCCCGCGCCTCTGCGAGAGATATTAAACACATTAGACCACAAAGGAGATTTTAGAGCACATAGTTTCTTTCTTTGCGTCGTTGCGCCTTTGCGAGAGATACAAAACACAATAGACCACATAGGAGATTTTAGATCACATAATGATTTCAATTCAGTTCTACATTTATTTCCATTGCGAAATGCTAAAACTTATAATTGTACCCTATGCGTATTACCTGGGTCTCATAATAATCTGTACTGATATAGTCAAAACCATTGCCTTCTATGTCTTTCCGTATAATCATGGTATTAAATATATCAGTAGCGTTTATATAAAACTCCTCCTTACCATTGTTAAAATTCTTTTTCAACCCAAAATCAACAGAAGACCGGGCATATATCTTTCCCTGAGGTATGATATCAGGAGCTAAATAACTTAGAATAAGTTGTGCATCTATATTATTGCGTAGCTTTATTGAATTATTTAATTTTATATTGCCTGACAAAATTTGTTGTTCATCAGCTGAAAAGGTATGCGGCGTAGGATATTTGTTTGAAACACTAAATGCATTGATTTGATTTTTGTATCCGTTTAAATTCAGACTAAAAGAATACCATTTTATATTTTCAGTCCATATGAATTCTATACCTGTACTGGAACTCTTGTCGGCATTTTGAAAAATAGCGTAGATCAATCTACTATTGTCCACAATACTTGAAATACGGGTGATGGTGCCATTTGCAAATCTGTGATATGCAGCAGTATAAAAATAACCAGAATTATTGCTGGCTTTATATCCCAATTCCAATAGATTAGTAAACTGTGGCTTCAAAGCAGGGTTGCCCACCTTGATTATTTCGGCATCATCGTATTTTGGGAATACACGTATATCTACTTCATTGGGTCTGTCTACCCTACGATTGTAGAATAAGGAGAGCTTGTGCAAATCATTTATTTTATAAGCAAATCTGATATTGGGAAATGGTTGGCTATATTGATAACCATCGCTTTTATATGTATTGTGATTTGGATCGACTTTATACCGAAGGTCTACATATTCTACACGTAAGCCCAGCTCAGCTTCATATTTTTTATTTTCATACACATAATTGCCGTATACAGCTGGAATGACTTCACTATAGGTAGCTATTCCCCCTGCATTTACATCCAAAGGAGAATTTAATCCTGGAAAAAACTGCATATTAGTAGGAATGTCCCGGGTTCTAAATTTTAAGCCTGATTCAAGCCGACCATAGCGCATAGGTTTGACATAATCTATATTAAAATCAAGTACATGCTCATCCGAAATAAGTTTAAAAGCATCCTTTCCAGTATAGGTGGGTAAAATATTATCAAAAAAATACTTTTCATTTTCCCTATGGAAAGTATAATTGAATCCAACATTTAGTACATGACCAGGTTGACTATACTTATGCTGATAAGTAGTAGTAGCCATAGCAGTAGTTTTTAATTCATCTTCGAGGAATTGCCACAGTCTGATTCTTTCGGAAAGAGACGAATTAAAAAAAGGTTGATCACCTCTGTCTATGATTTTTTCACTTCCGTAAAATCCGGATACGGTTATAGAATTTTGATTATTGATATTCCAATCAAGTCCGGCTTTAGTATTAAGAAAATTGGTAATTCGATTTCGTTTAAGTTGTTGTTGAATAATGGTGTTATCAGCATAGGTACGGGTGACAAATTCATTTTTATTCAATGTCTGTGTATATAAATCATCAGCCTGAATAAAGAAATTAGTCTTTTTCCTTCTGTAATTTAAAGCTATGGATGGGTTTATCTTCGGAGTAAATCTATATTGTGGCCTGATCGTGGGTAGGTTTTCTTTTCGTATCCATAATGCACCTGCACCTGGAGCAACCCCAATTTTACCTGTCCAGCCTTCCTGATTGCTTTTCTTCATAATGATATTGATGATACCGGCATTTCCATTGACATCGTATTTTGCTGAAGGATTGTTTATAATTTCAATTTTATCTATCGATGATGCTGGCAAATTATCAAGTCCTGATTGGTTGCCAAATC
>JAYUWT010000131.1:0-5327 GCA_043753405.1 Saprospiraceae bacterium
TGCACCTGAGTTGGTTTATCAGGAAATACGACGCCCAGGCTTTTTAATCCTTCCAAAATTGTCGCAAGGGCGCTGACATTGTTGGAAAGAGAAACATACGCCTGACTTCTGGTTATATAAGATTTCACAGAATCCAATATCTCACTACAGTTATCGATAATCACACCTGTCAGAGACATCATCTCATCAAAATCGCCACTTAAATATGCAGCTTCGGAACCATGGTTGTAAATATCAAGGGTAAGTGAATAATGCTTTTGCCAGGAACCCTCAGGCAATAAATCCAAGGCAGCTCTGAGATATTTATAGGATGCATTGAAAGCGGCAGAGGCTTTAGCTCTTTTACCTGCTATCAACATTAATCCGGCAATTAAGATTTTTTCATCGTCGTTTGTGATACCTTTAAGGCCTAGACTAAATTGATCGACCAGGTCATAAATATTTTCGTAAATGTGTTCTTCAGAATATTTTGTTAAAAACTGCTTGCCTATCTTGTAATGCAGATCCTGAAGCAATTCGTTCGATATTTGATTGTATGCTGCTTGTTGAACCTTATCATGCAAAAATTTATAACCCGTGTGATTGTAAGTCCCTTTGCCATCTATTCCAATACCTGAAGCAACAATCAACCCCTCCTGAATAGCAGGCCATAGATCAATTGCAGTCTCTATAGGCCCTTTATTATATATATTTGAAAGTTCGTTTAACTCAAATTTATTTCCAATGCAAGAAGCATATTGCAATAAATCTTGGGTTATCACAGGTAGCTTTCCTATTTTTGCACTCATCAGGTCAACTACATTTCCTGTGATCTCTTGCTGATTTATCCCAGTGATATCCCAATTCCAGGAATTTAAGTCAAGATTAAAATAGAGTAATTGTTTATCATACAATTCTTTCAAAAATTCATTGACAAAGAAGGGATTGCCATTTGTTTTTTCAGCTATAATTTGGGTCAGGCCTAATGTTTCTTTTGGGTCTTTATTTAAGCTTTTAGAGATCAAGGCATTTAGATCTGTATTATTAAGAGGGTGAAGGTGTACTTCTCTGACGAATGCAGTTTTTTCCTTAATGGCGTCGAGTGTAGACTTCAATATTCTTGAAGCAAGAATTTCATTGTCGCGATAAGATCCTATGAACATCAGGTATTTAGTGTCCGGGTCGTTTAACAAGACATCCATCAGTTTTAGCGAAGGAACATCAGCCCATTGTAAATCATCGAGAAAAACTACCAAAGGTTTTTCTGCACTACCAATAGATTGGACAAATTTGAGGTAGGTTAAAATAAATCGTTTTTCTGTGGCAGCAGGATCAAGTAGTATCAAATCAGGTTGCTCTCCTACTACTAGTTTGAGATCGGGTAAAACATCAATAAACACTTTGATATTGGGTCCAATTAAATCGAGCCACCTATTTTTCCAATAAATTAACCGATCATCACTTTCTGATAGGATCTGCTTAATCAGATTTTTAAATGCCTCAATACCTGCTCGATATGGTTTATCTCTATGTAATTGATCAAATTTTCCATGGACGAAATAACATCCCTGTCGTTGAATTTTAGAATAAAAATCAAAAACTAAAGCTGTTTTTCCAACACCTGAATAACCTTTGACTAGAAATAATTCTGTTCCGCCTTTAGATACTAAGTTGTAACTGGAAGAAAGCAGATCAAGCTCCAAATCTCTTCCGACTAACTCTTTTGAGATTTTGAAATGATCAGAAACGTCCCGTGAACCTAATTCAAATCTCTTAATATCTTTGTTTTCTACCCATTGGTCTTTGCACAATTGTATATCATGTAGCAATCCTTGTGCACTTTGATATCTGTTCTCCGGAGACTTTTCAATCAATTTCATGACAACATTACTTAGTTGTTCCGGGATTGTAAAATTTACTTTATAAGGCGGTACCGGTTGCAGTGCTATATGTCCATGGATGATTTCCATTTCATCATCGCCTTGAAAAGGAAACTTACCTGTCAAAATTTTATAGAACAAAATGCCAATTGAATAAAAATCTGTTTTGCGATCAACTGATTTATTTAATCGGCCCGATTGTTCCGGGGACAAATACATTGTTTTATCTTTGATCCCCAGATGAGTGTCCAATGTATGACTAGCTTTACCTTCAGTACAAGCCATATCAAGATTGACCAATTTTAATATTCTTAAATTTGGGTCATACATAAAATTGTGTGGTCTGATGTCGTGATGGACTATTTGATTAGCATGCAAGTGTCCAATAATGTTGATTAGTTGAATCGCAATTGCAAAATATTCCTCTAAATTCAGAGTAGATTTTTGCAAATAATTATCCAGACTTAGTCCATTGAAATCATCCATTAGCAGAACACCACCAAATTGATCAATCATTTCATTGGCTTTCAAAATTCCTGAATGATTGACGCTTTGGTTTACCTGAAGTTCTTCTCGAATTTTATTTGCAGTAGATATTCCATCCTCTTTACTGGAAAACAATTTTAGTATTACCCCACTACCGTTTGAATCGTTCGTGGCATGAGATATCCTATATCTCAATCCTTGATATATGTCTTTTTGAAGAGTGTATCCGGGAATTTTATGCATTTTATCTCGATTAGCTAACTATCAATAATGAGCATCCTTTAGGACCCAGCGTTCTTATTCATTGCAACTATTTTTAGATATGTTCCTCTTATCTTATTATTAATATTGAATACTACTGGATATATTGTCCAAAGGGATATAGTTATGTACTTTGAGTTCCTTCTCTGCAGTATGCAGGCTAGCTAGAAATTCTCTATTAAGAATTCTTAATTTTTCTTCATGAGGTTTATAGAAATTATATTCCGTATCCTTCAAAAGCTTCCAGTTTCTAGGTATAAAAAACATCTGTCGTTCATATTTGTGTTTGAATATATCCTGCCATGTGATAATTTTTTTAAAATCAATTGGTGGTATATCTTTTGATTGCGGAGGAGGAACACGAAGTCGAAAAGGCATATGATTAATGTTGATACTACTGTAATCGTAATGATCTACTGCATGCCCGACCGACAGGTCCCAAATTATATTAGCAATAGCATTAGCCAATACTGTTTTTTCCTCATCTTTTGCAAATTCAAAAGCACCATTGACTTTAATAAAAATCTCATCACCTTTTGGAAATTCAGGCACAAAACTATTGACATAATTTGCCCATATTTCAATCTCCTCATATTCATCTTTAGGGATTTCTTCGATGACAGCAACAACAAATTTTTCTACTACATCAAAATAATCCATTAAAAAAGTACCATAATCAGAATGAAATTGTTTAGGTGCCATCTGAAATTTATATGGTATGTAAGAAGGATTACCTTCCACTCCGACATACCCCCACAAAAACAAGGCACCCAATGCGTCAGGCCCCCCTGCCAATGCTGCGTATGGCATATGAGAAGGATTCTGAAGGGGTGAGGTCTTAGAATTAAGGACAGAATAATTAAGTTCGAGTGTCAGTTCAAAATGTGGTAGTAGCAAGCGTAACAGTAAACTATCCTTTGGCAAGCACGATTTAGAAATAGCATTGATACTGTCATAAGGAAAATGCAAGTTGGCGTGTGCGGATAATGAAATCCTGTGAGATGCGCCTTGCATAACAAAATATTTAGCCAGCTCCCAGGCATTGCCATCTTGTGGCGTCAGGATAATAGGCTCACTCACTTTTTGAATACCTTCATCACGATATTTATTGGCCGGAAAATATATTGCCACTACTTTTCTTTGGCCACCCACTAATGAACCTTTAAATAATGCCATAGTCGGTGCTGCAAAGATTCCTGGCAATGTATCCATGTCACTCATAAGTGAAAAATCAGAAACCCAAAAAGTTTGGTTTGGTTCAGCATCCAAAAATTCTTTGAAGATCGTCAATTTGGCATTGTTTGGAAATTCGGATCTTTCATTTAATTCATTAGAAATAAACTTACTGAGGGAGGAATGAGTAAGATATTTCTCAAACACATCATCGCTCAAAGGCTCAAGTGTGGGATTCTTCCAGGCATATATAAATGCTTTAGGCCAATAAGTCAGTATTGTCCACATGTATCGTAGTCCGGTAGTACGGTTCCATTTTCTTAGCTCATCCGGTGGAACGTGCGTCACTCCGGGAGCAAATCCAAAAGGATGTGCGGGTTGAGGTTGGGGCCAAGGGCCACGTCTTTCATAGAGATAATCAGACTGAGGTCTGACTTTAGGGAGGTCCATAATAAATTTCTTTTGTGAAAGTTTAAATTAGCTTGTAATAATTCACTTATTCTACCAAAGTTAATTTAATAATTATTATATTATAATGAATTTATAATATTGCCCAACATTATTCAAATAATTTCAATTATACCTAAGATTGTCTACCTTCGTGTGCCCTCTTGCCTTAGTCTGTTTTAAGAATATTACTAATTTTAATCATAAATTAAATAAAATCTACTTCAAGAAACGTCATTCTCCCCTCTTAACCTCCTCACGTCCTATCCTCTTAATACTAAACAATCTATGCGTCAATATATTAATTTCTTCATTATATATACCTTCCTGCGTAAAAGAATCCATCCTCACCCTTCCACTTGCATGCCAGATGTGATCCTTGTCCGCTAATAGACCTACATGGACCACCCTGTTGAATTCATTGATAAAAAAAGCAATATCTCCCCTTTCACGCGTATCAAAATGTATGGTTTCTCCCACTTGTTCCTGTTGCGAAGCATTACGGGGCAATTGGATACCAAATGGTTGATGGATCAATTGTATCAGACCACTGCAATCTATGCCCATCAAAGTTTTACCACCCCACAGATAAGGTGAGTTTTCAAACACCATTGCATAATGGATCGCTTTTTCAGGAGCATAAGGCATGGATTCAAGATAATTAACTTCATTGGTCACAGCTGTTTTCAGGTCCAGTTTCGAACCAAACGGAAGATGAAAATGGCCTCTTTCAGTTTTGATCGGCGTCAAAAGGTCCATCGAATAATAAATATTCTCACTGTCAGATGATATGAAATGTTTTCTGTCTGTCCATCCTTCATATTGATCATCTTCATTGCGGATGCGGATCCAGTCATTTTGCCCTTTTTCAAGTAAAGTAACTTTTTGCCCATATAATATCTGACTTTCAAGTTCTGCAGTTTCAAACGGGTCGGAACGTAATGGGGCCATCGGCGTATTGCATTGTAACAGCATATTTACTTCAAAAGACAAATAATTTGACATTTCTTTTTTTATTCCAGCCTGTAAATTACGAAAGATTGATAACTCAGTTAATTAGTATTATAGTTAATCAGTATTAGAGTTGACCAGTATTAGAGT
>JAYUWT010000132.1:0-2164 GCA_043753405.1 Saprospiraceae bacterium
CTATGATTAAAGCTCCTGCAGCTACAAATATTATAAGCATAATTAAAGTTGAATGAATTGCAATAATAATATTTTGTTTGCAGAAGTTTTTAATTATTATTCAGAATAATCTTATATCAAAATGAGATTTTTTTGAAAATTTTCTAAAACAACTGTTATCTACCATAATTGAAT
This sequence comes from Saprospiraceae bacterium, assembly GCA_043753405.1. GTDB lineage: Bacteria > Bacteroidota > Bacteroidia > Chitinophagales > Saprospiraceae > Parvibacillus. The sequence goes on from JAYUWT010000132.1 coordinate 175, forward strand.
AGACAATTAATTTTTTTGCCAAATTTAATTTGAAATATCACAGATTAACAGAATGAAAATATTTATAAGTTTTGATATTCTTCTAATACTTTAAGAGAAACAGACAAGAAATTTAATTTTAAAAAAAACGAACGAATTTGAGGTGTTAAAAATAACATTCATGCCCCTCATACGTTTAAAAATCATTGTAAAACGACGAGCGGGCACATGTTAAACGAAATTGCTTATATAAAATCATTTCTGACTACCTTTGACCCTTTAATAAATTATTGAAGTGAGTAATAAAGAAGAGAAACCTCAAATTAAATTTAATAAGTCCACATGGTCCAGTGTTCTCAAGATCATGAAGTATATGAAGCCCTACCGATGGTACTTTATATTTGGGATGGTCTGCCTTTCACTTTCCAGTGTTTTATTCATGTTATTTCCGGCTGCTGCAGGTGAAATGGCCAATACAGCCGCAGGAAAGAGTAAGTATGATTTTACGATCAATCAATACGGATTATTTTTCATCATCCTTTTAGTGGCCCAGGGCATCCTTTCCTATGCCCGTTCTATTGCACTCGCAGTGGTAAGCGAAAGAGGTATATCCCAGGTGAGACAGGATCTTTATGCAGCAATGATCACCCAGCCGGTTGCTTTTTTTGAAAGCAATAAAGTAGGAGAATTGACAAGCAGAATAACCGGTGACGTTGAGCAATTGCAAAATGTTTTTTCTGTGACGCTGGCAGAATTTTTACGTCAATTAATAACATTAGTAGTTGGGATAGCTATTTTGGCTTATGTGACACCAAGATTGAGCCTGATAATGTTGCTTACCTTCCCCGTCATAGTATTACTGGCAATATTTTTCGGAAGATATATAAGAAAACTAAGTAAAGAACGCCAGGCAGAGGTGGCACTCAGTAATTCTATTGCAGAGGAATCCCTCCATTCATTCAATGTAGTAAAAGCTTTTACTAATGAGATCTTTGAAATGAAACGATACAACACAGTCCTGAATAAGGTTGTGAAAATCTCTCTTTCATTTGCTAAAGTGAAAGGATTGTTTTTCATATTTATTATCACTGTATTATTCGGAGGTATATTTTTTATACTTTGGCAAGGAGCTTTGTTGGTTCAATCCGGTCAAATGGCAATTGGTGATCTGTTTTCATTTATTATTTATACAGGGATCATCGGTGGGGCCATCGCTAGCCTGGGCACTTTTTATACTCAATTAGCAGGAGCTCTTGGTGCTACTGACCGTATCCTGGAGATCATGGAAAGCACGCCTGAATTGTCAGTCAATGCAAATAATAAAACTCAGGTACAGGCCCATCTAAAAGGAGACATTGAATTGTCCCATGTGAAATTTCACTACCCGAGCAGGCCCGAAAATGGCGTTCTGAACGATATCAATATTCATATAGAACAAGGCAGTAAAGTTGCTCTGGTCGGGGCCAGTGGTGCAGGCAAATCCACCATAGTTTCTATGCTGATGCGTTTCCATCGGCCTGTCTCCGGTAATATTACTATAGGTGGAGTACCGATTGAAACCTATGACTTGCATGCTTTCAGGAAAAATTTTGCTACCGTTCCCCAGGATGTTATTTTATTCGGCGGTACGATCAGGGAAAATATTTCTTATGGAAAACCGGATGCTACTGATGCTGAGATAATAAGGGCTGCTGAACAGGCCAATGCAATGCAGTTTATTTCCTCCTTCCATGAAGGGCTTGATACGATCGTGGGCGACAGGGGGATCAGATTGTCAGGAGGTCAAAAGCAAAGAGTAGCTATCGCCAGGGCTATATTACGTGACCCAAGGATACTTATATTGGATGAAGCCACCTCCTCGCTTGACGCAGAGTCTGAACATCTCGTACAGGATGCTCTCAACAAACTGATGGAAGGAAGAACCTCTGTGATCATAGCACATCGCCTGGCCACCATCATCAATGTAGACAAGATCTATGTACTCAATGAAGGTACCGTAATTGAAGAGGGA
>JAYUWT010000133.1:0-5317 GCA_043753405.1 Saprospiraceae bacterium
CAATGATTTTTGTTATAAATTAAATAAATTCTTAATATCTTGACTTATATTAAGCCAAACCTATCATAAAGTACTTTTTACTTTTTTTCAACAGCTTATTTCTTTTCTATGAAAAATTTATTCAGAATAATTGTCTTAGTTTTATTTTACTCTTTGCATTCACAGGTTATAGCACAACAGTCTACGACAAATGACGGCACAGTATCTATCACCACAAACCGGAAAACAACTGCTCCGTTTGCAATTAAATTTGCAAACAAAGCTTTTGATCAAAAGGATATCATCTTCACTGAATACCTCGGTTACAGAACAGGGATCGATCGGCTGGAAGAAGTTTCTGTCATATCGACAAAAGGGTTGACCACACACAGGTATAAACAGTTTTTTGGTAAAATACCTGTCGAGCATGGTTCTTATACCATTGTCGAAAAGGAAAATATGATTCAATATATGATGGGCGACTTTTATGAAGTTGACCGGAATTATAATATCACTCCTGCCATAGATGAAAATACTGCATTAATTAAAGCACTTAATAGTGTAAGTGCTCAAAAATATAAATGGGAAATAGCCGGGGAGGAATTATTTATCAAAAAAGAGACGGGTGATCCTGCTGCTACATTTTACCCAAAAGGTGAACTTGTACTTGTAGAGAATTTCGAAAATAAGACTGAAGAGCTTGATGGTAAATTACATCTGGCTTTCAAATTTGATGTTTATGCACATGAACCACACAGCAGACACCATATTTATGTGGATGCCAATACAGGGGAAATATTATTTAAAGAAAACAGGATCCTTGATTGTCACTCTGGTGAGACCGCCCAAGAAAATCTTCCCGGTTCTGCCATTGCTACAGCAGATTCAAGATATAGCGGAACGGTCAATATGCCTACAAAATTTGTCGGGGCATCATACAGGCTTGAGGCTGAACTCGCTACCGAAGGATATCCCTTACATACTTTTGATATGAATAACGGTACCAATTATGGCAATGCTGTTGAGATCACTGATGCAGATAACAATTGGACCGCAGCAGAATTTCCAAACGCAACTTATGATAATGCAGCACTGGACGCCCATTGGGGAGCTGCTGTAGTTTACGATTATTGGAAGACAGAGCATAATAGATTTAGTTATGACGACAACAATGCGGTCATATTAAGTTATGTGCATTTCAATGTCAATTATAACAATGCCAGTTGGGATGGATCCAGGATGACCTATGGCGACGGATCAAATAGTCCGGGGGGATTTACCCCTCTTACAGGCCTTGATGTTTGTGGCCATGAAGTGGCCCATGCTGTGTGTACATATACTTGCAATCTTGCCTATGAACGTGAAAGCGGAGCATTGAATGAAGCTTTTAGCGACATCTGGGGTGCAGCCACGGAACACAAATATGATCCAATGGAAGTGGATGGTGATCCTAAAGACCATTTTTTAATAGGTGAGGAGATCACTTTTAATGCCGGTTCCGCTTTGAGAAGTATGAATAATCCCAATCAATTTGGTGATCCTGATACCTATCATGGCACCAACTGGGCAAATGCTACCGTGGCCGAAGGATGTACAAATCCCACAGAAAACAACGATTATTGCGGTGTTCATACCAATAGTGGTGTACTTAATTTTTGGTTTTATCTCCTAGTGACAGGAGGAAGCGGAACGAATGATCTGGGAGATAACTATTCCGTCACGGGAATAGGATGGGCAGATGCTCAGGCTGTTGTTTATCAGGGAGAGATCAGCCTTACTGCCACGTCAAATTATGCTGCTTGCAGGGTTGCCATGATCAATGCAGCTATAGCTTTATTTGGCGATTGTTCTGCCAATGTAGAAGCAGTGACCAATGCCTTTTATGCTGTAGGTGTTGGCCCAATTTTTGGTTCCTGCAATCCTGTGATCATGTTTGTCAATGCCAATATCAATGTAAGTGAAACGGGCATCATTGGAGGAGATTGTTTAAAAACAAAAACCATCAATGTTGCGGTCAATTTGTCGGGACTTCCTTCAGAAACAGTCTTCGTACTTTTCAATATTACCGGGACAGCATCATCCGGGCTACTTCAGGATTATACCCTTGCAAATGATTTTATTACTTTTCCAACAGGATCGTACGGCAATTCAAACTTAGTGTTTACGATCAATGATGATGCCATTGTCGAAGGAACAGAAACGATCATCATTTCTATACAAAGTATTATCACTACAGGCAATGCTCAGGCCGCCACGATCAATCAGACCTGCACGATCAATATCCTGGATGATGACCATGCACCTGAACAGGGTTCTACTCTTGCCAATCAGACTATTTTTACAGATAATTTTACAGCAGGACAGGGGATGTGGAGTGTACAAAATAACACAGAGAATGCTAATCAGATATGGAGATTTGGTTTCAACCTCGGTACAAATACTTATTTCACATCCTCCAATAATTGTGCGTATTTCTCACGCAACTCAACGTCGTTTAGTTATAATACCACTACGGGTAATTGTATGCTCGTATCCCTGTCCATAAATACCTCGAATATTTTCAATGTCAATCTGACTTTTGAATTTGTATGTAATGGAGAACTTGATAGCGGCGTATACTATGATTATGGCACACTGTGGTATTCTACAGATAATGGTCTGACCTGGCTTCCCATCAATAATACAAAGTATACAGGGATCACAACTAAAACGATGATCACAGTTCCATTACCTTCCGGAGCATCAAACAATACAAGTTTGAAACTTGGTTTCTTATGGATCAACGATGGAGGTGTCCAGCACAACCCACCTTTTGGTGTGGACAATATTGTCGTAAAAGGGGATATACCCTTCCCTTCTGAAATTGAATCCACTCTGGTCACCTCTGATGAGCGGTATCTGGGTCCGAACAATACAGTATATTTTTATAATCCTGTCAATGACAATATTCTTGCTAAAATTCAGAATAATACTGCCCATGACTACGGCTGTACCATTGTTGAGGTGGACAGGACAGGTTCTTCTGCACAATATGTGACCGGTGATATTAGTGGCAATAATCTCAATAAAATATCTGACAAAACCTTTAAAGTTATTCCTGAGAATAATTCCTCTGACGGTAATTATACAATTACCTTGTACTATACGGAGGATGAAAAAAATGGATTTGAAACTGCTACGGGACGCACCTGGATAGAAGACAATGGTGGAAATAACGGGATCAAGATCCTGAAATATCCGGGTTCTATTTCTAACATAAATGCTAATACGGGCGGTGGCCATAATAATATCGTTGATGTAGGAATATTTAATAGCGACGGATATACTGCCAGTGGTAATTTCTCCGCTGGCTTTTCTGGATTTGCCATAGGTGTGCCTCCGGCTTTAGTGTTGCCTGTTAATGTTATTGACTTTAATTGCAATAAAATTAATAAGGAAGTACTAGTGAGTTGGAAGGTTGGGGATGAGGACAATGTGGACTATTATCAGATCGAAAGGTCATCAGATGGTAAATATTTTGAAAAAATAGGGACAGTACAAGCATCCCGATCCAAAGAATATAAACATACTGATATCCATCCTCTCAACGGCATCAATTACTACCGCATCAAAATTGTGGATAATGATAATAAGTTCGATTATACAGTAATTAAAAGTGTGAATTTTAGTCAGGATTCAGATGTTACAATTTATCCAAATCCCACAACCGGGATTGTTAAAATAAGCAGTGGCGGGATAATTCAGAGTATTACCGTTCTCGATCAGAAAGGACTTGAAGTTTATTATATAAAAAATGTGAACTCTAATGAAACTTCCGCAGATCTTAATGATTTGCTCCCTGCAGTTTATACGGTACAGATAGTCATGAAAGATGGGACAGTTCAATATTCGAAACTGATCAAAACGAATAAATAATAAAATGAATTTTGAATGAAAAAGGTTATCACAGAGGGACACAGAGAAAGACACGGAGTTTCACAGAGATTCAAATAGAGGTCTCTGTGAAACTCATTTTGAAACTCTGTGCAGCTCTGTGATAACCTTCAATTACTTAATTTCATAAATGTCAAGATTACACAGTTTACCGTCCTCTTAACCATTTAACTTTCTAACCTTCTAACCTTCTTTTCATGAAACTTATCAGATTCGGCTTACCAGGTAAAGAAAAACCCGGCATTATCCTCAACGACCGATGGCTGGATGTGTCTCCTTATTTTGAAGATTACAACGAAGCATTTTTTGAAAATAACGGTTTGAAGAAACTAGCTGCGGTCATCAAAGATGAAAACAACTTTTTCATGGAAATCCCTCAGGACACAAGACTTGGAACACCTGTCGCACGGCCATCCAAGATCGTCTGCGTCGGGCTCAACTTCATCGACCATGCAAAGGAGACAGGTTCAGCGGTACCTACAGAACCCATCCTTTTTTTCAAATCCACCACCGCATTGTGCGGACCCAACGACAACCTCATCATTCCCAGCAACAGTGAAAAGACAGACTGGGAGGTCGAACTCACCATCATCATCGGTAAAAAAGCCACCTATATAGAACAGGAAAATGCACTCGACTACGTCGCCGGCTACGCCCTCATGAATGACTACAGCGAACGCGCCTTCCAGAAGGAACGTGGCGGCCAGTTCTGCAAAGGCAAAGGATGCGATTCCTTCGCCCCTCTAGGCCCCTTTCTCGCCACACCCGACGAGATCTCCGACGTACAGAACCTTTCCATGCAACTCAGCGTCAACGGCAAATTATTCCAGGATGGCAATACCTCCGACATGATCTTCGACGTGCCTTATCTGGTTTCTTACATCAGCCAGTTCATGACCTTACTCCCGGGCGACATCATCAGCACGGGCACTCCGGCAGGCGTTGGCGCCGGCATCAAACCTTCTCCCGTATTTCTGAAAAAAGGAGATGTAGTGGAGATGAGGATTGAGGGATTGGGGGAGAGCAGGCAGGAGGTGATTCAAAGAATATAATCTGCTAATTTTTCTATCTTGTCCTTTAAAAATAATAAATGAACATTTTTAAAGTTTTAGCGCACGGTGATGGTACTCTTAATGAGCAAAATATTTCGGCATTTTTGGGATATTTGTTAGATCCTAATGCGGATCATGGCTTGAATTATGATTTCTTAAAAGAGTTTTTGTCTACATCTTTAGGTGAAAAGTATGATTTTGATGTTTCAAAATTTGAATGCAAAATTTATTTAGAACAAGCATTTTTACTCGAGGAGAAAAAGAAAATTGTAGACATAATACTAGTATGCTATTCCTATAATATAGAAAATAAAAAAGAGAGCTTAGTTCATCAATTTATGAATAATAATAAA
>JAYUWT010000134.1:0-2159 GCA_043753405.1 Saprospiraceae bacterium
ATTCCTTCCACGGAAAATTTTAATGCCATTACAGGAAAAGGTATTGAGGCAACTGTAGAAGGTAAAAAAGTATTGGTTGTTAGTCCGGGTTATTTAAAAGAAAATAATATTGCTGCACCAGATGGCTTCACAGCGAATGATATGGAAACTGTGGTATTTATTATCATCAATAATGATTTGGCAGGATATATTGCTCTGTCAGATGAGATACGACCAGAGTCTGCGGATGCCATTAAAACATTAAAACAAAATAATATCAAATCAATTTTGCTTACTGGCGATAATAGTAAAGTTGCAAAAAGCGTAAGTGATGCCTTAGGAATGGATAGTTTTATTGGTGAGGTTTTGCCTCATCAGAAACTGGAGAAAATAAAGGAGCTGCAAGACAAGGGCGAATTTGTTGCCATGACTGGTGATGGTGTCAATGATGCCCCGGCATTAGCACAAGCGGATGTCGGAATTGCCGTGGGCAGTGGAAGTGATATTGCAGCGGAGACGGCGGGAATTATACTTGTCAATAGTAATCCGAAAGATGTGGTCAATCTTATCTTATTTGGGAAGGCTACTTACAAAAAAATGATTCAGAACTTAATATGGGCAACAGGCTATAATGTAGTTGCACTTCCACTGGCAGCAGGTGTTTTATACAACAGTGGTATTTTACTTAGTCCTGCTGCAGGTGCTGTATTGATGAGTGTAAGCACAGTGATTGTGGCAATTAACGCAAGTATGCTGAATGTAAATAAAGGATAAATATCAAATATTTTTACCAGCGTACTGGGTGAATACTTTTTAAAAGACAGATGTATAATCAATAAACCAATATAGATGAAGACTATTTTTCTTTTTACAGTTTTCAGTTTCTCCTTTTTTACCTGCGCTGCTCAGAAAAAGAGTTCCTGAAAAGGCAGCATCTAATATTCAGCAACTTTGAAATAATAATAAAATGAAGATTTCCATCTGTATAATTTCATTCTGCACCTTAGTGTTGATCTTTCTGGCAAGTTTTTCAATGCCTTTATCCGTTGGGCCTTGTGATTCTCCATTTGTAGGTGGTCATACGGGTGCACCGGGAGAAACTAGTTGTACGGGATGTCATGGTGGTCAGCCCAACACTGGTCCAGGAAGTCTGCATATAACACTAAGTGATACTACATTTTTTTATTCTCCTGGTGAACGATTTGATGCCTCCGTCACAATTCGGCAAACTGGCCGTGATAAGTTTGGGTTTGTCGCTCTGGCATTAAAAGACTTAAATAATACCACAATAGGTACATTCACAATTGACGATGATATTCGTACCAGAACATTTAATGACGGTCCGCGCGATTATGTTTCTCACACTCCTTGTGGAGCAGATGCAATTCCACCTGACAGCCTTTCATGGACATTTCATTGGCAGGCTCCGGAAACAGATGTAGGAGAGATCACTCTTTACCTGGCTGGGCTTGCTGCAAATCATAGTCATTCCCTCAGTGGGGATGATACATATACTCTTTCAATACGTCTTGTTCCGGATTCAATGGTCTCGAAGGTAGATGATATAGCGTCAGGTAAGCTTATCGTATGGCCTAACCCAGTTTCCGACGTCATACATTTCTCCTTCGAAACTCCCATCGACAATCAACTTGTAAGCCTTGCGGAAATTTGGTCCGTAGACGGTCAGTTGATTCACACAATTGCAGATCCACAGGACCAATTGTTAATAGCTGACCTGGTACCTGGTATATACCATTTGCGCTTGCTTAATAATAAGGGTGATCTGCTTAGCCAAACTTCTTTTGTAAAAAACTAAACTTTGCAAATCGAATTGAATGCATACCTGTCATTACTCAATCATAAATGACCTACATTGTTACTTCTACCCTTGATTACATTTAAAAATTAAAATTAATGGAAACAACTAAAACCTACACCTGCTCAATGCATCCGGAAGTAAAATCCGACAAGCCAGGCACATGTCCCAAGTGTGGAATGGAATTAATACCAAAGAAATAAGGTCAGGCTTTTTAACCAAGCGGTTTAACTTATGAATAAGAGAAGTTTAGTTGAATTATTAGGCGACAAAGCTGAATATTTATTAAGCCACACCTGTACAACGATTGATCAGAAATTGATTCACCTCCCATCACCAAATCATGTGGAGGAAATTTGGGTCA
>JAYUWT010000135.1:0-2156 GCA_043753405.1 Saprospiraceae bacterium
GTTTCTGGGTGTCAGATACTATGAAAGTGCCTAAAAAAGATAGAATAAGATTAGATATAGTGGAGGCTCTTAAAAAATTAAATATCCCTAATTTAAGATGGCCGGGTGGTTGTTTTGCAGATGAATACCATTGGCGTGATGGAATTGGGCCGAGAGCTCAGCGAGCTAAATATGTAAACACCCATTGGGGAAATGTGGTAGAAGACAATAGTTTTGGCACGGAAGAGTTTTTACAGCTTTGTGAGCTATTGGAATGTGATCCATTTATTGCAGGCAATGTAGGTAGTGGTACCGTAGTAGAAATGTCCAATTGGGTAGAATATTTGAATCATCCAGGTGGGACTACACTTTCTGATCTCAGAAAACAAAATGGCCATCCGGAATCGTACAAAGTAAAATGGTGGGGAGTGGGCAACGAGACCTGGGGCTGTGGTGGAAATATGACAGCTGAATACTATGCGGATGAATATAAACGATATGCTACGTTCGTCAGAAATTATCCTGGCGTACCTATAAACAGAATTGCCTCAGGGGCAAATGGTGCCGATTACCATTGGACAGAGACCTTGATGAAAAATATTCATCCTAATATAATGTGGGGGACTACCTTACATCACTATGCAATACCAAGTGCATCTTGGGCTAAAAAAGGATCCGCTACAAATTTTGTTGAATCTGAATATTTTACTACACTGAAAAATGCCTGGTTAATGGATGAATTGGTAACCAAACATTCCACCATCATGGATAGATACGATCCAACTAAAAGAGTGGCATTGGTAGTAGACGAATGGGGAGTATGGACAGATGTGGAACCTGGTACCAATCCTGGATTTTTATATCAACAAAATTCACTTCGAGACGCTTTAGTAGCCGGTATGACATTGAATATTTTTAATAACCATAGTGATCGGGTAAAAATAGCCTGTTTAGCGCAGACAATAAATGTATTGCAGGCATTGATTCTGACTAAAGGCAGGGATTTATTACTTACACCTACATATCATGTCTTTGATATGTATAAGGTACATATGGATGCCCAATTTTTACCTACGCGATTTGTTTCACCGGATTATGTAATGGATGATAAAAAGTTGCCAGCCGTGAATATATCTTCATCCAAAGATGCCAATGGTATCATACATGTGTCACTGGTAAATATTGATCCTTTTAAAAATCAAGCCATAAGTCTTCAGATGAGTGATTTAAACTGGAAGACAGTGACAGGTAAAATAGTGACATCAGCTAAATTCAATGACTACAATGATTTTAATGATAAAAAAAAAATAATGTCAAAGCCATTCACAGATATAAAAGCTGAAATGGGTAAAATCAAAATAAACTTACCTGCTAAAAGCATTTTGGTGCTCGAATGCAAATAAACAAATAACTCAAGTAAACTAATAATCTTATTCATCAAATCATAGAAAGCCATGAAATTTAATATTCTAATATCCTTATTTATCATAGTTCTTTTCTCTCAATGCAAGAAAAAAGAAGCTATCGAAACTGCTGCATCAGACCCAATGGTTTTGGCAGAATCCACTTTCAAGAAAAATTGTTCCAGCTGTCACGGAGATAATGGAGATGTATTTGTTGATCGCAATTGGAAACATGGAAATTCAAAAGATTCATTAATACACAGTATTATGAAGGGACATGCAGATTCATTGAATCCTACTTGGGTGAGTACCTTAAAGGAAACAGAAGTGACTCACCTTGCTGATTATTTGCTTAAAGGTATTGCTTATAGAAAGTCTTTTGATTTCGCAGGTGATAGCATCACCAAAGCTACCGTGCATCATAAGTCAATGAGCGTAAAACTGGACACCATTGCAAAGGGATTAAAAAGCCCATGGGGTATGGCATTTTTACCGGGAGGTGATTTTGTGTATACGGATAGGGTAGGAAAAATGTATCGCCAATCAAAAGGCATACAATCGGAAGTAAAAGGCGTGCCACCCGTATTTGCCATGGCTCAGGGAGGTTTACTGGATGTACAGGCTCATCCAAATTTTGACAAAAATCAATTAATTTATTTCACTTATTCCAAAGTAAAGGATAGTGCAGGTGTAAAATCAGCCACTACCGCACTGATGTGTGCAAAATTGGAAGGTAATACGTTGAAAAACGGCAAAGATCTGTTTATTGCCTTA
>JAYUWT010000136.1:0-2156 GCA_043753405.1 Saprospiraceae bacterium
TGATGAGGCTATTCCAATCTGAAAGAATCGCAAAAGCAATGGACAGAATGGGACACAAAGAAGGCGACGTGATCCAGCACAGTATGATCACAAAGTCTATAGAACGTGCCCAGAAGAGAGTTGAAGAAAATAACTTTGGTATCAGAAAACGGTTATTGGAATATGACGATGTCATGAACATCCAAAGGGAAGCCATCTATAAAAAGAGAAATAATGCATTATTCGGATCAAGACTGTCAGTGGATCTTAGTGGTATGTTTAGTGCAATGACCGAAGATCTTGTTCGGGAAGGAAGATTGCTCAAAACTTTTGAAGAGTTCAGAGAGCTATCGATACGTGAACTGGGTTTTGATCCGGCGATGGATGAAAGTAAATTTTTCTCAGGTAGTGAGGGTGAGGTCATAGATGAATTCCAACAATCATTTATGCAATATTATAATGGAAAAAATAATAAAATATCCGACTTATTAGTTCCGGTTATCAAAGATGTCCAATCTAAACAGGGCAACCGATATAAAAGGATCTCCCTACCCTTTACAGATGGAAGCGCCCACCCCCTGCCTGTCTCTGCAGATATGGAAGAGGCGATCAATACCAATGGTAGGTCCATCGCACGTGATGTGGAAAAAACTATTACGCTTTCCATTATTGATGATAAATGGAAAGAGCATTTACGCAGTATGGATGACCTGAAAGATGCTGTTCAGGCTGCTTCATTCGAACAAAAAGACCCATTGGTTATTTATAAAATGGAAGCTTTCAAATTGTTTGAAGAATTAGTAGGAAAGATCAATCATGATGTGACTGCATACCTTTCCAAAGGAAATATGCATATCGAGATCCAACCTGAACAAATCCGTGAAGCCAGAGCCCCAAAAACAGATTTTTCAAAAGCAAAGGTGCACAAGGATGATTCAGAAGGTTATGATGATGATCCAACTCGAAAAGGACCCCCGACATCTACTCTAGAAAAACCTCAGACCTTTATCAGGACTGAGAAAAAAGTTGGCAGAAATGACCCTTGCCCCTGTGGAAGTGGAAAAAAATATAAGTCCTGTCATGGTGTCAATATGTAATTAAGACAAAAAAATATTATAATTGCAACATCTCAGCTATCTTAGCCGGGATGTTCCTTTTAATATTAGTTTTGTAAAATTCAACTTTATTGATTATTCAAGCACATTCATTGATCATCAACGCTCTCAGGACTTTTAGTATCATTGCTATAATGCTGATACATTTCATGTTGAATGGTCAAACTGTTGCTACTGACCGCGTTTACACCCAGGTAGATCATATGCCTCAATTGGTAAGCTGTGGGTCAAGCAATGGTAACATGTATAAGATGGACAGATGCACCAATATGGCACTTAAGTCCTGGTTTCTCACTAATATGGAATACCCTGCTGCATCATTAAGTGCCAAAACTGAGGAAAAGGTAGATTTTACTGTTATCGTGGATACTTTAGGTAAATTGACACTCATGACGGTTCCTAAAGAAAATTCTACACTTTTTACTATTGAAGCTCAACGGCTTATAGATCTTTTAATTCAGTCGCAGGAAAATTGGCTGCCGGGAAGGCAAGGAAATAAAAAAGTGAAGGTTCAGGTCAAAATAAGTGTAGATTTTAATGTTACGGATTGGACCAATGAACTCCTGAGAAGGGCAAAATTGCTCGAAACGGCCCGTCAGGATTCTATCTTAAAAGCTACACCTAAGGTAGACAGCATTCCTAAAAAAGGAAAATGAACATCAATTAAGATCTGAAGTCTCCCGATTTCAATACAAATTATACAATGAAATTGATAACTGTTATAAAAAAGTTTGGCGTTCAAATACTGACGCATGACATTGTAACAGAAATTATCCGTTGGGCGTGGAAGGAAAAAATACCATTTAATAAACTCAAAATAGAAGTTTCCAACCGCTTCATTTCCAATAGAGAGGTTGCAAATATCTTTTGGCATATTTATGAAAAAGCAGAGATAAAGCTTGTCAGAAAACACTTTGTTTACAATGTGCCTGTCATAGAATTGGGCAGTAGTATAGGTGTAATAGCTTCACTGGTAGGACGAATGAAAAATACCTGTGATATACTGTATTGCTTTGAAGCCAACCAACATCTCATCAAGAGCATTGAAACCAACCTCAGATT
>JAYUWT010000137.1:0-2155 GCA_043753405.1 Saprospiraceae bacterium
CTTACCTGAATAAACTTTCAACTATAATTTGCGCAGCTTTTTTGCTGCCTTCCGGCGAAGGGTGAAACCCATCCGGACCGTAATAAGAAAGATCCTGCGTTTTTTTAATATGGGCATGCCATACTTCCCCTACAGGGCATAATATTGAATTGGTAGAAGTGGCTGCATCCCTGTAATTTTTAATAACACCATCAAAATGCCTATTGTTTGAAACTGCAGGCCAAACCATAAAAAATGCCAATTTGGATTGGTATTGATCACACAACTCTTTGATCTTTTGACCATAATTAAGCAACATCAATCTACCCTCATCCTGCGAAGATGGTCCTTGTTGTACCACCACAAAGTCATACTCATTTTTGGCTAAAAGTTCCTGCATTTTACCGTCGTTCCAATGATCTTCCAGGGCATAGTTTGGAAAGGCCAGCATTTCAGTTGTAACTGTAATTTTATTCTTACCTGCTACAGTAGTCACCAGTGCCGGCAGATCATTGGTATATGTCAGACTATTACCTACAAAGAGCATAGTTACAACTGAATCCTGAGTTTTTGAATATTTATTATTTAATAATTCTATTTTGGACACTGACCGGCCACAAAAACAAATAGATATCGATAAAAGTATAATGAAAAAGACTTTTCCGAAGTGTATTCTTTTCATACTATGAAGATTATTATTAAATATTTTATACTTTCATAAATATATCCATTCTTATGAAATCGAATATCAATTATTATCTGATCTATGAATAAATTTCCTTTCCTGAACCAGACTAATGCTATTATTTTATTAAGAATTGTAACTGGTGGAATACTCATTTCTCATGGCATGATGAGAATAAATGCGGGTACTGTAAATAGTTTCGGTGATTTATAAATAAAGTATTATAACGATCCTATTCATAATGTACCATAAATATCAAATAATAAAATTAAATACTTTGTTTTTTTCCATAATTAAATATTTTATTTTTACTTTTATCAACCACCATAATCTGCATCAAATATTGACCTCATGGCTAAAAGTATTTCACCTTCCACCTCTGACAAGACTGATCACAAAAAAGAGGTAAATAATAATCTGGTCTTATCCTATCAAACACTTAGAAACTTAATTGGATTCAGTGGTTTGTTATTGCCACTTGCTTTGATCAGAATTACAACAAGAGCCGGGGCTGACAGATATATTGAACCCTCCATAAGTCATTACTTTTACACGAGTAACGGCGATGTATTAGTAGTAATATTATGCATTATTGGTGTTTTTCTATTCACACATCAGGGTTATAACAAATGGGATAAATTCTGGAACTCTCTGGCCGGTCTTTCCGCCATTGGAATAGCATTTAATCCTACCAGATCTGAATTTCCTCGGGAGGCTTTCAGTATTCATACCTTTCAATCTTCTGTTACTAAAATATTGGGAGTCGAATTGCATTTTATATTTGCAATATTATTTTTTATTTCTATTGCTTATATCACATTATTTTTATTTACCAAATCCCAAAAAGGTGATACGCCTTCTGCACAAAAGCTCAGGCGAAACAAATTATTTTACATAAGTGGATACTTCATTGTTTTTTGTATAGTCTGTCTTGCCATTTATTTCCAATTCAATGAATATTTTGATTCTATTTTAGAGGGGTTTCCAATAGTTTTTGTATTGGAAGCCTTTGCTGTAGAAGCCTTTGCCCTTTCGTTTCTGACCAAGGGTGAAACATTTTTCCCGGATGGAACACATTATTTAACCAAAGGAATCGACGATGCCAAAACAACTATCAATAAAGCATTAAAATAAAATATCAATTAGCATGAAAAACTATTATATTCTTTTACTCCTGGTGTCAACTATCCATTCGTATGCTCAAACTGATACTATTGATCTTTCGGTAAATATCGATTTGTCAGTTCCAATAACTCATGGAAAAGAATTTGAGATATTTGTTAAAAATAAAGTAATAAATGACTCGAAATATCAGGTAGTTATTACTAAAAAGATCATCCCGATTGCTTTATTCGATCTCCAATCCGCCATAGATCAAAATCCGGGAATTCAGAGTAATCCTTGTCCATTATTGAAAACAAATTTGGATCTTTTATTACAAATTAACAAGGAAGAAGATATTGTAGTATTAATGCAAGAACTAAAAGATGA
>JAYUWT010000138.1:0-5291 GCA_043753405.1 Saprospiraceae bacterium
GAAATGGTGCGGGAAGTTTATGCGGGATTTAAAGAAAAAGTAGATACAGCAAAACAGGTTCTTAACAGACCTTTGACACTCACCGAGAAGATCCTTTACGCCCATACTCATAATGATAGTCCTCTAAGAGATTTCAGAAGAGGTGAAGATTATGTGTTTTTTGCGCCCGACCGTGTAGCAATGCAGGATGCTACGGCCCAGATGGCCTTATTGCAATTTATGCAAGCAGGCCGGCCTAAAGTTGCAGTACCCAGTACGGTGCATTGTGATCATCTTATTGTAGCCAAAGTTGGTTCTGCAGTCGATTTGACAACTGCCGAAACCGATAATGAAGAAGTGTACAATTTCCTTTCCTCAGTTTCAAATAAATATGGGATAGGTTTCTGGCACCCCGGTGCAGGTATCATCCATCAGGTAGTATTAGAAAATTATGCTTTTCCCGGTGGAATGATGATTGGAACGGATTCACATACTGTCAACGCCGGTGGACTTGGAATGATTGCCATTGGAGTTGGTGGTGCTGATGCTTGCGATGTTATGGCAGGCCTTGCTTGGGAATTGAAGTTTCCTAAGTTGATCGGGATAAAATTGATGGGTAAATTGTCAGGTTGGACAAGTGCGAAAGATGTCATTCTTAAAGTTGCCGGTATCTTAACTGTAAAAGGTGGAACAGGTGCAATTGTTGAATATTTTGGTGAGGGAGCCACTTCATTGTCTTGTACTGGAAAAGGCACTATTTGTAATATGGGTGCTGAAATAGGTGCTACTACTTCTACATTTGGTTATGATGAATCCATGGATCGTTACTTAAGAGCCACTGATCGAGCTGAAATAGCAGATCTGGCAAACGGAATAGCCGATTATCTCAAAGGTGATGCTGAAGTATATATAAATCCTGAACAACACTTCGATCAAGTGATTGAAATCGACCTTAATACCCTGGAGCCTCATTTGAACGGGCCTTTTACCCCGGATAAAGCTACGCCAATCTCTAAGTTGAAGGAGGTTGCAATAGAAAATGGCTGGCCGATGAAGATCGAGGTGGGATTGATAGGTTCCTGCACTAATTCTTCTTACGAAGATATATCAAGAGCAGCCTCACTGGCCGCGCAGGTCATTGAAAAAGGATTGAAGACCAAATCTGAATTTACCATAACACCCGGTTCTGAACAAGTACGTTTTACAATTGAAAGAGATGGCCTGATCGATATCTTTGAATCAATGGGTGGCACTGTTTTTGCTAATGCCTGTGGACCTTGTATCGGTATGTGGAGCAGGGTAGGAGCAGAGAAACAGGAAAAGAACACGATCGTACATTCATTTAACAGGAACTTTGCTAAAAGGGCCGATGGCAATCCAAATACATTTGCTTTTGTTGGTTCACCGGAACTGGTAACAGCACTTGCTATCGCCGGAGATCTGGGTTTTAATCCATTGACGGATACCTTAACAAATGAGTTGGGCGAACAAGTGAAGCTTGACCCACCCACAGGATTCGAATTACCTCCAAGAGGATTTGATGTCGAAGACCCGGGATATCAACAACCATTGGAAGATGGATCAGGCGTACAAATTGCTGTAAGTCTTGATTCCAGCCGCTTACAGTTATTGGATCCTTTTGCTCCATGGGAAGGAACTGATCTGATAGGTATGAAACTTTTGATCAAAGCAAAAGGCAAGTGTACCACTGACCATATATCCATGGCTGGTCCATGGTTGAAGTTCAGGGGACATTTGGACAATATTTCAAACAACATGCTTATCGGTGCAATCAACTTTGCAAATGACACAGCGGACATGGTTAAAAATCAACTTACAGGTGAATACGGACCTGTTCCTGCTACTCAAAGAGCTTACAAAGCTGCCGGTATCGGCACTATTGTAGTAGGAGATGAGAATTATGGCGAAGGTTCTTCCAGAGAGCATGCTGCCATGGAACCAAGGTTTCTGGGTGTAAGAGCTGTTTTGGTTAAATCTTTTGCGAGGATCCATGAGACCAACCTTAAAAAGCAAGGTATGCTCGCATTGACCTTTGCCAATCCTGCTGATTACGATAAAATACAGGAAGATGATACGATTGATATAGTTGGTCTGGTTGAATTTTCACCTGGCATTCCACTGACTATTGTATTACATCACAGCAATGGAGGTTTTGAAGATATCAAAGTCAATCATACTTTCAATCAACAACAGATCGAGTGGTTCAAAGCCGGTGCTGCATTGAATATTATCAGAAGGAATGTTGCCGAGTCATTGGGTTAAATTAACCGGTCCAAATCAATGATACAGCTTATCATAATTGTTTATGGTAATTTATGCTATTTGTGGTTTAATTTTTCCCGCATCTATTATCAAGCATCTAGCATCTAGTCTCTGTCTACAATTTTTCCAACAATTCCCGGACCTTCATAAATAAAGGAAGTGTACAATTGGATCAAATCTGCTCCTGCTTGCATCATTGCATCTGCCTGGTCTTTATTAAAAATGCCTCCGACCCCGATAAGTGCCATGGTAGGCGGAATATTATTTTTCAAATATTGTACTACACTCATCGCTTTCACCAGTAATGGTTGACCGGACAATCCACCGGCACCTATTTCTGCTAATTCACTTTGGTAAATTTTCAGGTTATCCCTGTCCACAGTTGTATTAGTCGCTATTAAGCCCGACAGTCCACATTCGGCAGCCACCAATATGATATCATCATAAACCAGTTGTTCATTATCGGGAGAGATCTTTAAAAGTATTGGTTTAGGGCGCTTAAGTGAATTATTGAAATTTTGCAATTCTGAAAGGATCCTTATCAAAGGCTCTTTTTCCTGAAGTGCCCTTAAGCCGGGAGTATTGGGTGAACTTAGATTGACAGTGAAATAATCGACCTGTTCATGCAAGTTCTTAAAACAATATAAATAATCTTTCCAGGCGTCCTCATTGGAAGTGTCTTTATTCTTTCCGATATTACCACCTATGATTGGTTTATCTTCCGGCAGTTGGCGCAATTGTTCGTTTAGCTGATGTACACCGAGGTTATTGAATCCCATCCTGTTGATAAGGGCTTTGTCCTCCTTTAACCGGAATAAACGTGGTTTAGAATTACCGGATTGAGGTCGGGGGGTGACAGTGCCAACCTCTATATGACCAAATCCCATTTGTTGCAGCGCAGTAATATATTTACCGTCTTTGTCAAATCCTGCTGCCAGTCCAACTCTGTTCTTAAAAGTAATGCCAAAATGAATACTTGGATCAGTTTGTTTGATTTTAGTAAAACTTTGTAGAATTTTCTTACCAAAAGGTAAGCTGACACACAGATTTGCACCTTTCATGGCAATAGAATGTGCTTGCTCAGGAGAATAGTTGAAGAGTAGGGGTTTTAATATCTGCTTATACATCCGGCAAAAATAAACAATCTCCACTTTCAAACGCCAGTAACCAGATCTTTCTGTTTATTCCCCCTGCATATCCGTGCAATTTACCGTTACTGCCCATGACCCGGTGGCAAGGTATCAGGATCCCTACAGGATTAGCCCCCGTGGCAGCTCCAACAGCCCTTGCTGAACTACCCGGTATTTTTTTGGAAATGGAATTGTAAGTAATTGTCTGACCATGAGGAATGGGCCTGATCAACTCCCAGACTTTTTGTTGGAATTGGGTTCCTTTGAGGTCAAATACAATATTATTTGGGAGCTTCTGATTTGTGAAAAAAGCATCCAACCATTCTACGGCAGCCAAAGTGTGCTGGTTTGAAATTCGGCTTTCCGGCAAAGACTGACCTTCCGTTACAAATCCAACAATAGAAATTCCCCTATCGGTCGCATTTATTAAAATGTCGCCAATAGGGGAATTAAATATATCAGTGTATTCAGACACAGATCTGATTTTAATTTATATTTCCAGAATTTACTTTATGCAGGACTTGGTTCTACCGAAGGACTATCAAATGGAGGAACGATCTCTTTGTAGATCTCAGGATGCAATAATGGTGCTTCTACTGAATATGGTCTTGCTCCCAATAGTTCTTCAACATCAGCTTTATGTAAAACCTCTTTTGATAATAGTTGATGAGCCAGTACTTCCAAATCCCTTCGGTGATCCTTTAATAATTCTATACAACGTTTATATTGAATGTCCAGCAACTTCCTAACCTCTTCATCTATCATGGATGCAGTTTGTTCAGAAAATGGTTTTTGAAATGTGTCATTCCCCATTTGATAAAATGAGACATTTCCAACATTGTTATTCATACCATAAACGGTAACCATGCTATAAGCAAGTTTAGTTACCTGATCCAGATCGTTTTGTGCACCTGTTGAAATTTTTCCGAAGACTATTTCTTCAGCGGCCCGGCCACCGAATGTCATACATATTCTGTCAAGTAATTGCTCCGTACGCGTTATGTATTCTTCTTTTGGAAGGTATTGAGCATAACCTAATGTTCCGATGCCACGAGGTACAATAGTAACTTTCACTAATGGTGACGCATGTTCGAGGAACCATCCGCATACAGCATGACCCGCTTCATGATAAGAAATAATTTCTTTTTCCCGAGGTGAAATCAATGAATTTTTCTTTTCCAACCCACCTATTACCCTGTCAAGAGCATAATTGAAATCGGACATATCCACAGAAGTTTTATTTCTCCTGGCTGCTATCAATGCCGCTTCATTGCATACATTGGCAATATCTGCACCTGCAAATCCGGGTGTCATTTCAGCCAAAGCTAAACTTTTGACTTCCTGATTTAATTTTATACTTCTTAGATGTACATTGAATATCTGCACCCTGCCATTGAGGTCGGGCCTATCGATCCCTATCTGTCTGTCAAATCGACCCGGACGCATAAGAGCATTGTCCAAAACGTCAGCACGGTTTGTTGCAGCCATCAGGATCACCCCTTTATCTGTGCTGAAACCATCCATTTCAACCAGAAGTTGATTAAGGGTATTTTCACGTTCATCATTACCACCCTGAAAATTATTTTTACCTCTGGACCGGCCAATAGCATCTATTTCATCAATAAATACGATACATGGGGCTTTTTCTCTTGCTTGTTTAAACAAGTCTCTTACACGACTGGCACCTACGCCAACAAACATTTCTACGAAATCGGAGCCGCTCAGGCTAAAAAAAGGAACCTGGGCTTCTCCGGCCATCGCCTTTGCCAGTAAGGTTTTACCGGTTCCGGGAGGGCCTACAAGTAATGCACCTTTTGGTATTTTACCACCTAAGGCAGTATACTTTTTTGGATTTTTAAGGAAATCTACAATTTCCATTACTTCAACCTTGGCTTCATC
>JAYUWT010000139.1:0-2153 GCA_043753405.1 Saprospiraceae bacterium
AGCCAAAGGTGAATAGATCAGTGGGATTCAAACATACACTTGAATATTTTAAAACCGCTTTAGTATGAGTAATGAAAATAAAACCATTTGGATTACTGGCGGAGCAGGATTTATCGGCTCTCATGCTGTGCGGCATTTTTTAACCAAATACCCTGCATACAAAATTGTAAACATAGATGCACTTACTTACGCTGGTAATCTATCTAATCTGAAAGATATAGAGCATGATCCAAGATATCATTTTATACAAGCCGACATCACAGATGAACAGGCATTGCAAACAGCATTTGAGCAGTATCCTGCAGATTGGATCATCCATTTTGCTGCGGAATCACATGTAGATCGATCTATAATTGACCCACTATCATTTATTAAAACGAATGTATTAGGTACTGCAAATTTATTGATGCTGGCCAAGAAAAACTGGAAAGACAAAGCGGGAAAATTATTTTATCATATTTCCACTGACGAAGTATTTGGCAGCCTTGGCGATGAAGGTTTTTTTACAGAAAATACTGCCTATGACCCTAAATCGCCTTATTCCGCATCCAAAGCATCTTCCGATCATTTTGTCAGAGCTTATCATCATACTTATCACCTTCCGGTAATTATTTCCAATTGTTCTAATAATTATGGACCTTATCAGTTTCCCGAAAAACTGATTCCTGTGGTGATTCAAAATATTATCAAACGATCAGCTATACCTGTATATGGAGAAGGCAATAATGTGCGAGATTGGCTCTACGTACAGGATCATGTAGATGCAATAGATTTGATTGCTCACCATGGTAAAATTGGTGAAACGTATGCAATAGGTGGACATAATGAAATAAAAAATATCGATTTGGTGCGATTGTTGTGTAGGATCATGGATGAAAAACTTGGGCGAGACCAAGGTGAGTCGGAAAAATTGATCAGTTTTGTAAAAGACAGAGCCGGTCATGATATGAGATATGCTATTGATTCTGTCAAATTGCAAGCCGAACTGGGTTGGAAACCAAAAATAATGCCTGAAACAGGAATGGAAATCACTGTTGACTGGTACTTGAAAGAAAAAGAATGGTTACAAGATGTGACTTCGGGAGATTATCAATCGTATTACAAGGAACAATATCAAAACAGATAAAAAGTAAATGAATAAAACACTGTGCATACTATATTTTGCTTTTATAATATCTTCTGTTGCATTTGGGCAAGTACCTAATCTATTAAATCCTCAGCGATCGGCCGCAGGAGAGTTGGCAAGGAGAGGGATCACCGAACAAGAGCTATTAGACAAGCTTGCAGAAAAAGGAGTCTTTTTAGACAACATTCAAAATCTTTCGGCTAATGAGGCTATAAGATTACAAGCGGCCATAGAGCAGGCTATCTCAGAAATAGAAGCCGAAAAAGGACTCACTAATCCTAATTCCGCTCAATTTAGAAATAATGATACTATGGTCAGACCTCAGGTAAATCGAAATAGGCCATCGCAGTTAGCCAATGACTCTACAGAGGTGCCCAATTCAGATCCAAACAATAGCACACCACCCACTGTGGTGTACAGAGACAGCATAGTCTATTTACCGGCCGCACCTACTACTAAAACTACAAATACACCTAGTAACCTTAAATCTCAACCGGTGGATATTTCCAACCTGGTGTATGGGCAGGAAATATTTAAAAATAAAAGTATACAGCTCTATAATAAATCGGAGAATATAAAACCACCAGATACGTACGTATTGGGCATTGGAGACATATTAAATATTCACATTTTTGGAAGATCTAAAGCAGACCTTAAAAACCTTGAAATCAATCCCCAAGGTTATATTCAACCCGGTAATTACCCAAGGATTTATATAAAAGGATTGACCTATGCCCAGGCTAAAATAATTGTAAGCCAAAACCTGGCTAATTATTATGTATTCTCGTCGAATGAGTTTGAAATGACTATAGATTTTAGTCGCGAAATAGGTGTAAACATATATGGTGAAGCTGAACAAATTGGTACCTTCAACATTCCTGCTACTAATACTGCTATAAATGCATTAGTGGCTGCTAAAGGACCCAATAAAATAGGTAGCGTGAGAAATATAAAACTCATCAGGGGTAAGATCATAAAAAATATAGATATCTATGAATTTATAAATAATCCAGCAGTATCTCAGGAT
>JAYUWT010000140.1:0-2153 GCA_043753405.1 Saprospiraceae bacterium
TGGTTTTTCTTTGTGAAACTTAATGAAATAGCCATCAACTAATTATTAATTAGAATTTACTATTGACATTTTAAGGTTCACTCATCACTTATCACCAATCACTTATTTTCAAATCTCTGCGCAACTCTGTTTTCAAACTCCGTTAACTCTGTGGTTAAAACCTTTGTGAAACTTTTTTTCCTTGGTGAAACTTTATGACACAGCCAAAAATAATAATTAAACTCTCTCTGTTATTTAGCATGTTACGTCAATCAGTCCCATCTTCGCAACTGTTCGCTGTTCGCCGTTCGCTGTTCGCGGTTCGCTTCCTCCATTCAACCTTCAACATTCAACATTTTCTCAGGTATGCACAAAAAACATATGATTCTTCAACTGATTATAAGTATCGCAAGTAAAATGAGACACAAAAACATCGTCCGTTAATTCAAAACATTGATAGATACCATCGACAAAGTCGCCCATAAACTTTTCATCTTCGGAGTGCAATGGCAACTCCTCATCAGCCCCCAAGGCTGCGGAGGCCATATGCTGACGACGGGAACCCGGAAGCTTGAATTTATTTCGTACTTCCCTGGCTGCCAGGTCAATGATCCTTACTTTTCGAAATCTTCGTTTCATATGACTTAGTGTTGAATTGAAAACTTAAGTGCCGCACTATCCTGAAATACTGAAGGTATATCGAAGATGAGATATTCTGCAGGATAAATATCTTTTTTTGTAACAACATGATTGAATTGGATATTTTTTTTAAACTTACCTTTCTCATCCCTGAATTTTTCGGGAGCATAAAATCTGATGTCGACATCTTTGATATTATTTTCACTGAGATAGAATTGCTCGTCCTTCTTTTTGATGTTGTACTTTTTTAGCAATTGGATATTATCTCTGGAAACAAGGCCCGTATATGCCGGCCCAAGTGAGACACATACCTTTTTCGAATTAAAATAAGAAGAAACAAATAGAACTTTCTCTACGCCTCCATTTACATAAAAATACAAATAGATGATATGAGAATTGCCGATGGCAGGTATGACACCTTTTTGAGTGGACAGGCTATTAGTAAGTTTAAATTGACCGATGTTATCGATGTTGACGAGTCTTTGTTCAAATTTCGCCTCGTATTTTATAGTGTCCATCTCAAAGGAATCGGCCCTGAATTTTTCAATCGATGCATACAACTCACTAAATGAATTACGAATAAACTCCCCATTTAGCTGAGACTTCTTAAAGGACAAGGTGGAGGTTTTGCAGGCGAAAAACATAAGCAGACAGATCAATATCAAATACCTAAAGTGTGACATTCCAGTTGTTTTTATAGCTTCCGCCTATGAAAAATCTGTTCCTGTCATTATTCGGGTGGAGTGACATCCTTCCTTTGAGATGGATGATATCCTGGATCCCAAAGTACCTGCCGTTTTGAGTAGCCAGATTACCTACGACTCCTGCATCAAAGTTAAAATATCTGCCACCATTTATTTTCAGGTGGTACGCTGAGGTATTGAAATTTCGAAGAATAGTTTTACTATCTCCATTGATTGTTTCGTAGATTGGAACATTTATACCAAGGATATTGGAGAGTTCATAAAGCAAGGGTGCATATCCTGTAAACTGATCATAGGACAATTCAACTAAGTTCTGATTGCGTTTTCCATGATAAATGATATGCCCTCCTCCCGTCCAATACCTGTCAAATCCATCTCCAACTCCGATCATATTGAATGGAGGCCCATCATTGTAATAGTTGATTGATAGATGCCAGTAACTCAAATTGATCGAGCCCACCACCTGATGCCTTTTATGATTATTAAGGATTATATTGGTACTAACCAGAGCCAGAAAATTATTATCAAAAACGATGTTATAATAATCGCCATTGTGAATGGTTCGTACCTGTTTAGAATAGCTGGTCCGATCTTTGGATCCATAACCTATGCTGATAGAATTTGTAAAATCAACTTGAAAATCATTGACAAATCTGTTCAGATTACTGCCTATTGTTTTAGTATATATCGACAACGATGGACCATAGTTGAGCATGAATCCGCCCTTAAAAGCACTGGCACCCATGCCAACATAAATCCTCGTCCCGGGAAATTTATATCCTTTATTGACCGCCTTATCGAAAATGTTGGTAAGAAAATTATTGGCACCTA
>JAYUWT010000141.1:0-2153 GCA_043753405.1 Saprospiraceae bacterium
AATCTGACATAAGAAACTTTTTTGTCCATAATAAATTGACCTGTCCCTTGTGTTTGTTCTGTTAATATTTTTCCATGGGGACCAATTATTTTGACATTATTACAAGGTTTTTCAAAGCTAAAAAATATTGTATCAGTGGAAGTTGTCAGATATTCAGGTGCAAAGTCCCGGATACCATTATCTGACTCTATTGAATAATATTGGCCTTTCTTCAGATCGGACAAAATGGAATCTTTCGATATTACTCTTGAATAAATCTCATTCCAACGTTTAAAGGTTGGCTCCTTGTGAATATTGTGTGTATCGTCATTGCTCAATACATAGACCAAATGCCCGGCAGATAAAGCTGCATCCCAGTGAGCAGACGAATTACGGTACTGACTTAACACTTCGATAAACTGATATCCGGTCAGATGCTGCATATCGACAAGGGTATGTCCATTCCTCACTGCAGGATGATTGATGCTCACCAGGCCCCCGTCTTTTCTGAGTATATTGATAATATCCTGTTTTTGTGAGGTATGCTGCCATAATGGATAATCAAAAAATGTAACCTTCCGGGAGTTGATACCCAAAGTGTGGGTTTTGAAGATATTAAATCCATGTTCATAAGCAGGAACATACACGGGAGAAAAAGTATTGGAATCAGGTTCGAGACAGTGATAATTTGAGATACACGCTATAGTGTAGCCATTGTTTTTATAAGCTTGACTCAGTTCTTCAGGAGAATTATGCCCGTTTGTAAAATGATTCCATGCTATAGAATGCGCATGGAAATTTGCTTTGATCGTTTGTTTTTCTGTTAAATGTTGGTATGGATTTAATAAGCTGTCACCCGAGAAAGGTGTTACCGTTGGAAATGTGTATATATTGGTTTGGATATAAATCAAACCTGTTAAAAATAAAAGAAAGAGGACAAATATTGAAATGGTTTTTCCAATAAATACAACGACATTCAACAATAAATTTCCAGTCCTTTTCCCTTTATTAATCATGATCAGGTGAGAATTAATTTGTGCGCAAATATATTATTTTATTTACCAAAAGCATATTTATCGTTTCCGCATGAAATGATGGGGTCACTAGCTTTTTTTTCACTTTTCACTTTTTAATTTTACCTAAGAAATGTTTTGAGCTTTTAGTTGCTTATTTTTTCATTTTTAAAGTACTTTTAATGAAAAATTGTAAAATGTTAGTACGGTCATTGATATTTTTTCTTGTCGTTCTCATTGAAAGCGTTCAATGCACAGGCCAGAATTCCCAGGATTCTTTATGGATGCGGCTTCATTATACCAAGATGGAAAAAATGATAAAAATGCGCGACGGAGTGAGTCTATTTACTACTATATATACTCCATCAGACAAATCTAAAAAACATCCTTTTCTACTTAAGCGCACTCCATATTCCTGCCATCCGTATGGCTTGGATAACTACCATGACTATTTCAATTCCTATTATAAATATTATCTGAGAGCCGGTTATATAATGGTCATTCAGGATGTTAGAGGTAGATTTATGAGTGAAGGGACTTATGAAGATATTCGACCATATATAGTGAATAAATCTTCAAATATTCAGACCGACGAAGCTTCTGATACTTATGATACGGTCGATTGGCTGATCAGTAACATTGAAAACAATAATGGGAATGTCGGGGTCTTCGGGATATCATACCCTGGGTTTTATGCGACGATGGCGGCTCTTTCAGGACATCCTGCGGTGAAAGCTGTCAGCCCGCAAGCTCCCGTGTCTGACTGGTTCCGGGGTGATGACTTTCATCACAATGGTGCATTGGCTCTAATGGATGCATTTGGGTTTTACAGAAGTTTCGGCCTGCCCAGGCCAAAGCCTGTTCAAGAATATCAGAATGTCAATTCGAGGCTTTCTTCCGATTCCTACGATTTTTTCCTTCGGGAAGGTACTTTAACCAACATCAAACAAAATTATTTTGGTGATTCTATTTTGTTCTGGAATGACTTATTTGCTCATCCCAATCTGGATGAATTTTGGGAATCACGCAATCCACTAAATCATTTGAATAATGTGGTACCTGCCATGATGGTAGTAGGAGGTCTTTTCGATGCAGAAGACTGTTTCGGCGCCTGGAAAACTTTTACTACTCTTCAATCTCAAAGCCCGACTTCTAAAAATA
>JAYUWT010000142.1:0-2151 GCA_043753405.1 Saprospiraceae bacterium
CAAGCTGAAAAAATTACCAATCTAATTGTCTTTGTTATTGTATAGAATAAAGTCCCCGTATTTATGATATGGGGACTTTTTATTAGTGATCCCCAAAAATATTATCTATTTTTAACGGTACCTTGCTCTCTTAACAAAATTGTAATTTTATCTATTTTTTCCATTGTGGGAATCTTATAAATTTTATATCTAATTATGTAATACAATATTGTGTTGCCGTTTTTAATTTTACGAACAATAATTAAAAAGATGTCTGCTGATAAAAAAAGTATTCTTCTTTTTATTTTATTATAGCAGACTATATCTTTGAATTTGTTTTACCTTTTCTATTATGCTTCACCACATCGAAAAGAACGACAATATAAAATTGAGCGTTCCGAAATTAATTGCACTTTGGGCATTTTCAGAATCTGCTCTTGGTGGTATTTTACATGCATTTCAATTTCCATTTTCAGGTTTATTATTAGCAGGATTTGCAGTTACTATCATTTGTGCAATAGGTTACAATAGTGAAAAGCCCAGCCAGGACATTCTGTTCGGTACGATGATCGCTATCGCGGTCAAATTAAGCCTGAGCCCGCATAGTCCTATCACTGCATACCTCGCGGTAGGATTTCAGGGAAGTTGTGGCGCTGCTTTTTTCTATTTTCAAAAACACAATAAATTCGCTTATATTATGTTCGGATGTATTGCGCTAGTTGAATCCGCACTTCAAAAACTCATCACACTTTGGCTTATTTTTGGTAATGCCTTGTGGAATTCTATTAATATTACTGCCAATCAAATTATTATATCCCTTGGGGGAAAGGAAAATTACCAATATTCGCTTTTTTTTCTTTTAATTTATAGTTTGATCTATGCTAGTTGGGGAGCAATTATAGGTACATGGGCCTATAGATTACCTGCCAGGATAAAAAATGTCGACCGGTCTGCTGTCCAACTATATGCCAACTCAAATATCAGTTATAATCAAAACAGTGGGGGTATTTTCTGGAGCATAGTCATATGTCTTTTATTTATCATGAGTGCTTATTTGTTTATACTGGGCGGAACTAGTGAAAACCTAATATGGATCATAGCCCGGCCATTCATTATTATATCAGTCTGGTATTTTATCTTTCATCCTATCTGTTTATACTTTATTAAAAAATTTGTAAAAAATCAGGGTGGAAGTATTGCCAATGCTGTTGCCAATATTCAAACCCAAATACCAAAATTGCGGAAGATGACACAACAAGCTGCAGGTTATACCTCTGTTAATTATACAGGGATCACAAGAATCCAATATTTTATCATTATACTAATTTTACTCGCTTGTGAAGAAAGGGGTCGTGTGGAAGGATAAGTTGTGGATCCTGACTGCTCCGGTGCATAGTGGTAAAACAAGCTTTCTAAGCAAATGGACCGGTGGTCGCAATGTCTCCGGTTTTCTTACTCCGGATGTTGAAGGTGTGCGTGTATTGTATGATCTATCCAATAAAACAACAATACCATTTGAAACTATCCAACTCGATTATCAGAAGATTATTTCAGTGGGAAAATATTCTTTTTTGAGATCTACTTTTGATTATGGTAATACTCTCATTGTCAACAGTATAAAAGAAAGAAATAAGTATTTTATAATTGATGAGGTAGGAAAACTGGAGATGAATGATCAAGGTTTTGAATCCGGAATCCAATTTTTATTAAATCATCTCAGGAATAATAACTCTCCGACTATTTATATACTTGTGGTCAGGGACTTTTTATTGGATGGATTTATTTCTAAATATAATTTACCTTATCCTGCATTGGAAGAAATTGACGCAACTTTTTGAGTTATGTTCTACCATAATCATCCTGCACTCTTACAATGTCTTCCTCATTACTTGGATTGTCCGGATCAGTATGTTGCCATATTTCAGCTATAATGCCATATCCATCCTTCCCGATGATGCGGTGTCTTTCACCCTGAGCCAATTTAATCACATCTCCGGCTTTCAACGTATGGGAATCCTTCTCTTCGTCAGTGTCACTCGTAATTACTGTGACCTCACCGTATATACATTTCCAAACTTCAGCGCGCCGGAAATGGTATTGCCAACTTAATCTTTTGAGTGGGGCTATGATGAGTAATTTAGGGCTTAAATAAGCATCCTTTGGAAAATCTTT
>JAYUWT010000143.1:0-2149 GCA_043753405.1 Saprospiraceae bacterium
GTCGAATTGGAGGACTTCGAATTGCCTGATATCAAACCATATGTGATATTAGTAGTGGGTGTAAATGGTGTAGGTAAGACGACCACTATTGGTAAACTGGCTTATCAGTTTAAGAAAAAAGGCTATAAAGTAGTCCTGGGGGCAGGAGATACATTTCGTGCAGCCGCAGTAGACCAATTGAAGATCTGGGCCGACCGTGTAGGATGCGATTTTTATTCCAAAGGAATGAACTCAGATCCTGCTGCTGTAGCATATGAAGCTGTGGACTATGCCATAAAAAACAATTGTGATGTTTGCATTATTGATACTGCCGGTCGATTGCATACCAAAGTAAACCTTATGACAGAACTGACAAAGATCAAAAATTCTGCCGGTAAACGACTCGAAGGAGCACCTCACGACGTTCTGCTTGTGCTTGACGCGACCACAGGTCAAAATGCTATTGAACAAGCCACTCATTTTACTCAAAGTTCCGAAGTTACTGCCCTGGCACTAACAAAACTGGACGGCACAGCCAAAGGAGGTGTCGCTATAGGGATCTCAGATCTTTTCAAAATTCCGATCCGTTATCTTGGTGTCGGTGAAGGGGTGGAGCAATTGCAGGTGTTTAATAAAAGGGCATTTGTGGAGTCGATGTTTAAGAAATAGAGGGCAGAAGTCAGAGATCAGAAATCAGAAATCAGAGATCAGAGATCAGAGATTAGAGATAAGGATAATTAAAAATGAGTAATGTCGATAGATTTTAAAAAATTAATTTAGAATTAAAGAATTTCAATTACTTTTATTTTTTAATTTCAAATCAACCAATTATGTCAATCACCAGGTTTGAGCAATTAATTGCTTGGCAGAGATCTCAGGATTTAGCTGTCGCTATCTATCAAAATTTTATTCAAATTAAAGATTTCGGTTTTAAAGATCAGATCCAACGAGCTGGTGTTTCTGTCTTAAACAATATTGCTGAAGAATTTGATCGTGGAAGTAAAAAGGATTTTGTAAGATTTCTCAACATTTCAATTTCGTCAGCGAGTGAAGTTAAGTCAATGCTTTATTTGGCGGATAGACTAAAACTTATTAATGAGGAAACAGCCTCCTTTCTCATAAAAGAATGTGAAGAAGTTTGCAGGATTATTATGGGTTTAAAGAAGTCGACTATAAGAATGATTGCTATGGCTAAAAATCAGATTATCGAAGAAATCACTTGAAGATTTAGCATAAATTTATATCTGACTATCTTACTTCTGCAAGTCTGATGTCTGCCCTCTGACTTCTGGCTTCTGACCATCTGATGTCTGAACACTGACATCTGTTTCAAACTCATCATGCGGTCCCCTCAACCTCACAGGTCCCTTATTCTTACGCATTTTTATATTCAAAAATTCAACCAATAATGAAAACGCTATTGCAAAATACAAATAACCTTTAGGCACCTCCCCTACTACAGAATCTCCTGCCTTGAAATGAGCCATGTGCCCACCTTCTACGATAAGCATAAAACCTATAAGGATCAGGAATGCAAGCCCCAACATCTGGATAGTGGGATGCTCGTTAACAAACCGGCCTACAGGAGTGGCAAATAACATCATGATCAAAACAGAAACTACGACTGCAATAATCATAATTAACAATGCACCATCCATTCCGGTCGTCATTCCTACGGCAGTAAGAATGGAATCAAAACTAAAAACTATATTTATAAGTGTGATCTGCAAAATAGCACCCGTAATATTTTTCGAGCCGCCTTTTTGGCTTTTCATTTCATCTTCGCCTTCGAGTTTATGGTGGATCTCTGATGTGCTTTTATACAATAAAAAAATCCCTCCCAGGATTAGGATAATACTTTGTCCGGAAAACTCACCACTAAATATCCAAAAGTCCAGTGTAATCCAGGGTTCTTTCATAGATATTAAAACTGTAATACCCAAAAGCAATACGATTCTGAGAACCATTGCTAATATCATACCAATATTGGTGACACGTGCCTGATCCTTCTTTTGAAGTTTACTTGAAATGATAGAAATAAAGATTATATTATCTATTCCCAGTACAATCTCCAGAAAAGTAAGGGTCAATAAACTTATCCAAATTGCCGGACTCGTAAAATCAGGTATTTGCATTAATAAAGTACTCGATATCATATTTTCTAGATTAA
>JAYUWT010000144.1:0-2148 GCA_043753405.1 Saprospiraceae bacterium
CCGAAATAAAGAAAAACCCCGGTTTAAAAAATATTCCTGTTATTATTTTTTCAACCTCATCACACTCCGGCACCATTCGTTTAACAAAAGAATTGGGTGCGTATGATTTTATTACTAAGCCATCGAAGTATGATGAACTGGTGAATATATTAATAACCTTTTTAAGGTAGCCTGGGGAAATGGAAGAACCTTCTGAAAATTCCAACGATCTCTATTTTTTTATGGGCGGGGTCCAAATTGGTAAATTGATTCGTGCCAGAGACTGGAACAAAACAACTTGTGCAGTTTTATGGTAATGCTGCCCGTGAAGCAATTAGAAAAGTAAAACATTCGGGATCATTCCGGGTTTTTTTAAAAACACATGATCCAAAAGTTCTATGATTGGAGTAAGTCACTCTTATCAGGGACTTACTCCGTCAGCACCAGGGTCTGCAAATTCCTTAAACCATATTACCCTTCATCAGTTCACCGAGCATCTCCTTAAAATTCTCCTTCTTGTTTAAATGCGGAAGTGGTTCTTTAGGAATTGGCTTACCCAAAAATTTGCAAAGAGGTCCCCAGCCATCACTAACATCGTAAACCAGTAATTTCTCGGCCGGAACATATGCTTTAACATCTTCAATATGCTTATTAAAAATTTTTTCAGCAAAGGCTTTGTCCTGAAATTTGCCTTGAAGATGGTTTGCGAAAATTGTTGCTTTCGCAAATTTTACGCACTTGATGACCGAACGGAGGCGAGGATTGACCAGTAATTTGGACATCATTCCTAATTTCTGCAATAGCGTCTGGGGACCAGCCTGCCAAATGGTGCTGTGAATACTGCTATACCACTTCTCAAAAGGTCTTACTGTCAAAATCACTTTTGCATCCGGATACCGTTTCATGTGTTCCTTATACCAGGGATAACCAGGGAAGTCCACCGTAGCCTGAAAGCCTTTATATAGTTCATCCCACCTGGTAGTTCCTGTTTCTTTTAATGCCAGCCAGTAATGTAGATTTTCCGGATGAACCAGAAGTTCCTTCATGTGATAAGTCTTCATATAACCCAGCCTCTCAAGAGACTCTTTAAGGGTATTTGTGCCCGTTCTGGGCAATCCGGCTCCGATGATTTTGATTGACATTTTTGGGGTTTTTGGGTTTAGGAGGTAAAATATAATTCAAGCTAATATTTATTTAGTTCCGTAGACCTGTATTTTTCATAATTTATTTTGTGTAATTCATTCATGACAGATATTTTAAATCCGTAAATTGATGATCTTCAGATTCTGTTCTAATGTATTTATCAGAAATTTACCCCCCCAACATGAAAAGGGCACACCTGCTTCTTCCTCTATTCGTATGGATATTAATATTATCATCCTGTGAAGTCGAAAAGAAAGATACACCAAACACCAAAACACCTGCCGGAAAAGACAGAAATATGTTTGGTCATGGCATTCCCCGCGGCCTAACCATTAACACAGATGGGCTAACGGAAGGTTATGTCATGTTTGCAGTTCCTAATTCTGCTTCCATGTATCTGATCAACCGGAAAGGTGAGGTAGTTCATGAATGGAAAGGGAATTATGGCGTAATGGGTGCTTATCTGGGTGATGACGGATCCCTTGTACAAAATGTCGATGATCCGGATTTTCCTGTGTTTGCCGGTGGCGGGGAAACCGGAAGAATACAAAAAATTACCTGGGTTAATAAAATCTTGTGGGACTTTGAATATGCGAATGAAGCATTTCACGCGCATCATGATTTTGCGGTTATGCCTAACGGAAATGTTCTTGCCATTGCATGGGAAGCTAAGACAGTGGATGAGGTACTGGCGGCAGGCAGGAAACCTGAGTTGACACCAAAGGCCGGCCTATGGCCCGATAAGATAGTGGAAATCGAGCCACAGGGTATACGTGGTGGTAAAATCGTTTGGGAATGGCATATCTGGGATCATTTGATTCAGGATTATGACTCTAAAAAAGCTAACTATGGTAACCCTGCAGACCACCCTGAATTACTGGATTTTAATGTGGGTCGGGATTCACTGCCTCCTCCTATTACCCAAGACAGCCTGGACATTTTGCATGCACAGGGAAAGGCCAGGAGAAATCGAACAATCGATAATGGAGGATCCGATTTGTACCATGTGAATGCGATCAAATATAA
>JAYUWT010000145.1:0-2147 GCA_043753405.1 Saprospiraceae bacterium
TTGTAGATTTTGAAAAACAAGTAATAGAAAAAATAGGCATCTGGACCAATAGTGAAAATAGTGAAGCCTTATTTGGCACAAGACCATTTCCGGGTGGTATAAAAGGCTGGGGTGGCATAGTATATAAAACACCAAATATCTATATGCTGGTAACCGGTACACCAGATGAAGGCAGAATATTATTATATGGTATTCAAAATCAGCTTACCTCTGCTACAAAATTGACTGCACCCTATGAAAGTTTGTCAGCAACATTGAATGGATCTACTATTACATTTGATTTAGGGCTCATACCATTGACTTTTGATCCGGCCACTGTAATCACAGTTGGATACGAAGGAGACCTTAAGTTAACTCCTGCAAAACAGATATATATAAATAACTCTAATAAATATGAGTTAAACGCTTTAAATGCTACCACCAGCTATGGAATGGATGGTGTAAACTATTATACCACAGTACCGAGTGTGACAAAATACGCTTGGGATATTGCAGCTCCTAAAGAAGTAGAATACTTGGTCACTTTATTTTATAGTCAACAGGAGAAAAATAAGGTGATTAAACTATCAATAAATGGTCACGAAGAAAAACTGGATCTGAGTAAGTACAAAACTTTTACACAGGTGCAAAATGAAAATAAAGGAATTCCAAGTGCTGTATATTATCAGGGGCCATATAAAGGACTAAGTATGACATCTCATAAAGGGCCTTTGAATTGGGCTGTGCCTGGTGAGCCATGGGGGCCGGAGAAAAAGCTGTGGACAGAAATACCTAATTCCAATGCAGGTAAGATGGTCAGCTTTAAATTAGACAGTGGGTCAGCTTGTTATTACCTCATCAATATACTTGGATCTATGCCAGTAAATCATATAGTGGCTGTAGGAGCAGATGATGCATTTATGGCCTATTTTAATGGTAAACTCCTGTATTCTTCGGGATATCCTCAGCCAGATCCCAATGTGGTTTTTTTAGATCTTCCTATTCAAAATGAAAGTAACACACTAATGTTAAAACATTTTAATACCGGAGGGCAATACAAAACATTTTTCACTATACTTATAGACCAAATACGATTTGAAAAACCAACTACGTATTCTACATTCATACCAAAACAAACCAACCATATAGAAATTAGTCTTGCCGACCCTGCCTATCCAAATGAAAATCTCGGCACTCCAAACATTAAAATCATTATACAAGAAAAGAAAAAAAGCAAATAATTATGGCTACAAAAATCACATTAGGCGATCAGGTGTACTTTAAAGGAATACAAAAAATTGAATTTGAAGGTACCGGATCTGTCAATCCATTGGCGTTTAAGCATTATGATGCAACGAAAATAGTGCGTGGTAAAACCATGGAAGATCATCTCAAATTTGCAGTTGCTTATTGGCATAGCTTCTGCAACGGCAATTCAGATCCGTTTGGGTCAGCTACCAGACCTATGCCTTGGAATCATGGCGCAGATGCCATAGATCGCGCGAAACATAAAATGGATGCTGCTTTTGAATTCATTACTAAGCTTGGTGCCAATTATTATTGTTTCCATGATCTTGACCTGATAGAGGAAGGAGACACCATTGCTGAAACAGAAAAACGATTACAATCCATAGTAGACTTTGCGAAAGAAAAACAAAACACTTCTGGCGTAAAGCTGCTTTGGGGTACGGCCAATT
Source organism: Saprospiraceae bacterium (assembly GCA_043753405.1). Lineage (GTDB taxonomy): Bacteria > Bacteroidota > Bacteroidia > Chitinophagales > Saprospiraceae > Parvibacillus. The sequence continues at coordinate 1,677 of JAYUWT010000145.1, forward strand.
TATTTTCTCATCCTAGATATATGAATGGGGCCTCCACTAATCCTGATTTTCATGTGCTAACCTATGCTGCCACTCAGGTAAAAAATGCATTAGACGCTACAATTGCCCTTGGCGGTGAAAACTATGTATTTTGGGGCGGTCGTGAAGGTTATCTTTCTCTGTTAAATACAGATATGAATCGTGAAAAAGAGCATCTGGCTCGATTCCTGCAGATCAGCAGAGACTATGCAAGAGCACAAGGTTTTAAAGGTAATTTCTTCATTGAGCCTAAACCAATGGAACCTACAAAACATCAATATGATTTTGACAGTGAGACAGTGATTGGATTTCTTAGAGACCACGGTCTGGACAAAGACTTCAAGATAAATGTAGAAGTAAATCATGCCACTTTATCAGGTCATACTTTTGATCATGAAGTACAGGCTGCTGCTGATGCGGGTATGCTAGGCAGTATAGACGCCAACAGAGGAG
>JAYUWT010000146.1:0-2146 GCA_043753405.1 Saprospiraceae bacterium
AAATGCAGATTAGAAAAAAATATACTAGTTTTAGATTTTGTGATTTCTAAGCAGGTGGAATACTATTTTTTGTGTTTATTTTGAAAAACAAGAGATATGTACATTTTATTAAATTTAAGCTCTCAATTGCCTATTCGTCAAAAGCCTGCGAAATAATATAACCAATATAACCAATTATAAAGTAATTTCTTATCCATACTCAAAAACCTTAAACTATTCAACGCAATGAAATCACAAAATCTAAAACTAGTATATTTTTTTCTAATCTGCATTTGGATAAATCCCTCTTTAAGTATAGGTCAAAAAAAAATGAATGTCTTATTCATTTCAGTAGATGATATGAATAATGATCTGGGCGTTTATGGACACCCGATCGTAAAATCACCTTCTATAGATCGATTGGCTTCCAGGGGAATGATTTTTGAAAAAGCCTATTGTCAGTTTCCCTTGTGTAGTCCAAGTCGCTCATCATTGCTTACAGGTCTACGACCCAATAAAACTAAGGTAATGGACCTTGAATATCATTTTAGACAAGACTTGCCAGATATAGTTACGTTGCCTCAGCTGTTTAAAAACAATGGATATCATGTGGCCAGGGTTGGTAAAATTTATCACTATGGAAATCCCGGGCATATTGGTACCAACAGTCTTGATGATAAGCTATCATGGTCAGAAAGAATCAATCCGGCCGGTATAGACAAGACTTCATTAGAAACGGAATTGATCAATTATAGTCCACAAAGAAGAGGTTTTGGTGCCTCCATGGCGTATTACTCTGACCCAAAAGGTACAGACCAAGACCATACAGATGGTAAAGTAGCTGATGAGGCCATTCGCTTATTAAAGCAAAACAAAAACAAACCATTCTTTATAGCGGCAGGCTTTTATCGCCCCCACACCCCATGGATTACACCAAAGAAATATTTTGATCTATATGACATAGCAGAAATTAACCTGCCGGTGATTTCAGATAAAACTCAATCAGTATATCCGACAGATGCATTGGGTTCTACCAAACCATGGCCGTATAATGGACTTACTACTGAGCAGGCTTTGGAATGTAAACATGCTTATTATGCTTCCATATCTTTTGTAGATGCGCAGATTGGCAGACTGTTGGATGCTCTGGACAAAGAGGGCTTAAGTAAAAATACCATTGTCGTATTTTGGAGTGATCATGGATACCACTTGGGTGAACATGGTCTATGGTTTAAACAAAGTTTGTTTGAAGAGTCGGCTAGAGTACCCATGATTATATCTGTACCCGGCACTAAGAATCAAGGGAAATACTGCCGTAAAATAGTAGAGCTTATAGATATCTATCCTACATTGGCAGATCTGGCCGGACTAAAAGCACCTTCGAATTTAGATGGAGTAAGTATAGTTCCCCTCCTTAATAACAAAGATGCTGCATGGGACAAACCGGCCTATACTCAATTAAATCGCGAAGAAATACCGGGTCATTCTGTACGTACATCCTTTTGGCGATATTCTGAATGGAATTTTGGAAAGGATGGTGTAGAACTTTATAATGAAGAAACCGATCCCAAGGAATTACAAAACCTGGCTTCTGACCCTCGTTATTCTAAGATAGTAGAACAAATGAAACAATTATTAAAAAAAGTACATTCACCAGGTCCTATCCCAAAAGGAAAGGCTGACCCTGATGCAAAAATGAAATATTCGGATTGATAGGATAATTTAGGTGAAGGCTTTGGGCAGTTAATTTTGAAATAAAAGAATCTTTCTGCCATACATTTTATTACCTGAGTGATGTGCGTACTCTGAAAAATTTGAACTAATTTTAGATTGATAATCTGTATTAGTATTAATTTAATTACTTATTATGCCTGAATCTTTTGCAATACCTAGACCCAATTCCGAGATAGATCGCGCTTAAGCCATGAAGCCACGCATCTCCCGTCGGCTTAAAGGCGGATACAATGAGTATTATTTCGATAAGAGAAAAGCTATCAAAAAACAAAACCTGATGCTCTTAGCTGCTCTGATATCAGTATTGATCATCAGCTATATATTTTTATTAAAATATGTACCCATCATTGAAAATTGGATAAATAGTAGTTGGCGAAAATAGATATATCAGATCATATCTTGACTTAAGCCTTATTATTTCTTCATTCCAATA
>JAYUWT010000147.1:0-5255 GCA_043753405.1 Saprospiraceae bacterium
TAAATTCTTCAATATCGACCTGTTGTTTGGTCAGATTTTCTACACCTTTATGGATTTTGGTAATTACTTCAGTGCTTATCTCCGGACTTGGATCATCGATCTTATATGAAGTGGTCACATTAAAAGTATTCTTGACGTCTACAGCTTTTACAATGGGCTCACCACCTAATTCAGCTTTAAGCTTTTCCCTTAGTGATTCTCCATCAATGTCCGTTCCTTCCACAAATGCAATATTGGCACTGTAACCACCTTTCATATCTACTCCTAATTCAAATCCTCTTGTGAAGATTGAAATAAGGCAAATTATTGAAAATACAATGGAAAAGGTATAAGCTTTCTTTCGAAGTCCCATCCAGTTGATATTTGCACCACGAAATACTTTTTCAGAAAATGCCGTAGAGAACTTTAACTCTTTACCTTTATCTGTCCACCAATCAGTGATCATTCTGCCTACCAAAACTGCAGTAAACAAAGAGCATAATACACCGACGATCATCACTACTGCGAAACCTTTTACTGGACCAAGGCCGAAATATGCAAGGATCACATTGGTAAAGAGTGTAATGATGTTTGCATCAATGATAGCAGAATAGGAATGTTTAAAACCTTCCGAGATGGCATTTTTTAATGCCAGACCTGCTTTTAGTTCTTCCTTGATCCGCTCAAATATGATCACACTCACATCGACCGCTATACCCATTGTCAATAAAATACCGGCAATCCCCGGTAGCGTTAATACTGTACCTTTGGACGCCAATATTCCAAAAATAAAGAACATGTTGAACAGCAAGGTGATCACAGCGATGACACCTGCAGTGCTAAAGTATGCTATCATGAACAACACGATGAATAAAAGACCTATACATATAGCCACCATGGACTTATTGATATTCTCTTCTCCCAATGATGGTCCAACCAACGATTCCTGAACAATACGTGTACCTGCAGGCAATTTTCCTATTTGCAATATGTTAGCCAGATCTTTGCCTTCCTGCACTGTGAAATCCCCGGATATTTGAGAATCACCGGAAGTGATTGCGTTATTTACACGCGGAGCTGAAACAACTTCACCATCCAAAACGATTGCAATTTCCCTGTTTTGGTCAGCTGCTGCTTTGGTTGTCATTTCTCCCCATTTCTTAGATCCTTCCTGATCCATTCTAAGTGAAACAGCTACCTGTTGAGTGGTTTGATCCTGTGTTTCTCTTGCATCTATTACTCTGTCACCTTCCAGTGGTGCTTTTCCTGACCGTGGCAATTTAATAGCATACAGTTCATATTTGCTTGTATATTTAAATGTTTCCGGGTCTTTGGTTGGTTTTGATCCCCATTTGAATGAGATGTCATTTGGGAACAATGCCTTGATCTCGGGCATCGCAAGATATTCATCAACTGCTTTTTTCTTGTTTTTATCAGCTACACCCATTACTGCTAAAGGAAATGATATGCCCTGGGCTGTGGCTGAGTTTGGAGTAAATACTTTCAATAATGGTCCACCGGAAGTATTAATATTGGCATTAGGTACATCTACTATCCTCATGGTGGAATCTATTACTACTCCAAGACTATCGGTTTTCTTATCCCAAATAGTATCTTTTACTGTGGCTAGAGTTTCCAGAGAAGAAGAATCACCTTTCAAGGCCTTCAACGCTTTATCAGCATTAGCAAACCCTTCCAAAACTCCCGGATCTGAAGCCCGGTACACATCAAAAAATTCCAATTTTGCACTAGCTTGTAAAAATTTTCTGGCCCTTTCCGGATTATCAACACCGGGCAATTCAACCACGATCATGTCACGGCCGGCATCCAGGGAAACATTTGGTTGAGTAACACCAAATTTATCGATCCTGTCTTTTAACCTTTTGAAAGTAAGGTCAACTGTTTGATTAGCTTTTTCCTGTAAGACATTCAATACCTGAGTATCGGAAGAATTCAATTTTAGCTCATCTTTTAAAGATGGGCTTTTCGAAAATACAGATGCCAGGGTCTTCCCGTTGGCTATTTTAGCCCATTCCTGACCGAAAGCTTTAACAAAACCGATCTGCTCTGTAACCAATCTTTTCTCAGTTTTATTCAATGCATCCAGGAATGTGGCATCTTTACTTTGATTGGACATGGATAATAAAAATTCTTTAAGGTCTACTTGTAAAACAGTGCTCATTCCACCTTTCAAATCCAGACCTAAAGCCAGTTGTTGGCGTTTCAAGTCATCATAGGAATAACTTTTAATTCCAGGTATGCTAAAAATGGTCTCACTTGACATAGAATCAAGAAAAGCTATTCTTGCCTCTTTATAAATTTGGTCTTTTGATTGGGCAGGAGCTGTAGCGGCAATTTTAGTTGCATATGCTTCAGCATTATTTTCAACTCTGGATGTCGGCCAGTAAAATAGATACTGGAGTAAACAAACTAAAGCGATTGCAAATAGAAAAAATTTTATTATTCCTTTACCTTGCATTTTTAATTTTTTTAAAATCTATATCGTTAACTAAAATACATGCAGACAGAAAAACCAAAACTTAATAAATATCAATGTATATGATACTTTCAGGGCATGCTAATACTCTTCCTTTTTCTAAGGCGGTGCAAATATATAAATTATCTTCATAAATCTTAGAACTATTGTCACTATTTAGTATGCATAACTGTACATAATAAAATAAAATAGAGCACACGGGAACAAATCAGGTTAATTAATTGTATACGTATCACACCCACTATTGAAATTATTTATTTTAATCTAAAACAAAAAAATATGGGTTTATTTTCATTTTTAAAAGGAGCAGGAAGGGAAGATTTGGCAAAAAAAGAAGCTGAAATAAATGCAAAAAATGCAGTGGATCAGGCAAATGAAACAGCAGTGGAAGCAGTAAGACATTCACAAAAAGTAATGTGGCTTGAAAGTATTGTCAATAATTTAGGCATTTCAGTTACTGATCTAGCGATCAGGTTAGAAGGTGATACTGCGTCAGTGAGTGGTGGCGTTGCAACACAATCTGACAAGGAAAAAATAATACTTGCCTTGGGCAATGTCAATGGCATTGCTGTCGTAGATGATCAGCTTACAGCTGAAACAAAGGAAGATGAATCAAATTTCTATGAAGTTAAATCCGGAGATACGCTTTCCAAGATCGCAAAAGCTTATTATGGGGATGCTATGAAATACACTACTATATATGAAGCTAATAAACCAATGTTGTCTGACCCTGACAAGATCTATCCGGGACAAACATTAAGAATACCTCAGGAATAACTATCCTAAATATTAAGAAAGCTGTCTGTGTAAGGCAGCTTTTTTTTTGTCTTACGATTTGAAAACAATTCCATCAGGTCTTAATTTCTTTTATGGAAATAAGCCGATATCAGGAGACAGATCACTCCAAAACCAATCAAAACGCTCATCTTCCACAAGAATTGTATCCAGTTAATTCCTCTTAGGAAGACATCCTGAACGAGACTTAAGCTCCAATGCAAAGGGGAGATGTAAGCAAAGTTTTGCATCCAGTGTGGCAATATTTCTATAGGGATCCATATACCTCCGATTGCGGACATAAGGATAATTGCTATCGAACCAAACATCATGGCCTGATGATACGTATGAAAATAACTACCTATCACAATCCCCCAGCTGATAGCTGCAAAAGTGATCGCCATAGAAGCTACGATCACAGACCACCATTGGCTACCTATTTCCAATGCCGGTAGACCGAAATGCGGCAAAAGGATCATGCTGACGAGCAAAAGGAATAAAAACTGAAATACTCCAAAACAAGTATATAACAAAACCTTACCGGCTATGATATCAAGATATCGTCCGGGAGCCATGGCGATGCGTATCCTGCTGCCTTCATTTTTTTCTTTTATATAATTACCTGACAATGGTATGACGAGAAAAAATATTGCAAATACGATCCATGCCGGCACATTATGTTGTACTGAATTCATCACGAGTGACGCTTGTCTCAACCTTCCAAGATTTTCCCTGTCGATCACATTGGCAAGGAGTTCGTTTGCATTGATCAAAGAATCTTTTTCCTGCGGACCATTAGATATCCTTTGAAATAACAGGTCAAATTGTACTTTAAATAACAATTTTTCAAGGGCATTCTCAACTGCCATCCTGAATGTATTTTTTGCAACCGGATCGAATAATAGAACTACCTTAATAGAATCAACACTATTCCTAACGGGTATAATAGAAGGATTGCCCATTTTATTGCCGATGATGTTGACTATTTTATTCGTTTTATTCAACATTTCAGCATAGGTTCCTTTTTCGATAATTACACCTACCGGGTATTGTCCTGCAGTAATAAGTTGACGGGCAAGCATTGCATCAATTGGTGAGCCTTCATATTGGTCTATGATCTCAAATTGCTTTGATTTCTGAAAATGCACCAACAAGGAATCACCCAATGGTTTATGATCCTCATCTGCCCACAGGATCTTAAATCGGACATCCTGATAATCTTTGAAAGGTACATCCTGTATGATGGCCATGACTATGATCAGAAGCATGGGCATACCCAATAACATGATGAGTCCGGGCCAATCCCTTAAAAGCAGGATACGTTCTTTTATATAGGTTGCTATGATACGTTGCTTGTTCAATCTCTTACCTTGTGACCGGTTATGGATAGAAATAATTGCTCCAGATGGTGAAATTCCTTGTCTCTGAGCAAGTCTGCAGGATTTCCTGAAAGCAGTAATTTTCCATGATCCATTATAAATATTTGGTCACACAAGACCTCAGCTTCACTTAGTAAATGGCTGGTATATAAGATGGTTTTATTTTTTTGCTTGAGGTCTTTAATCACCATGTGTATGAGCGCCCTACTTTGAATGTCCACTCCTGCAGTAGGCTCATCAAAAATGATAAACTCGGGATCATGTAACAAACCTGCAATTATATTGGCACGCCTGTTCATACCGCCTGAGAAATGTTTGATCTGTTTATGGAGATGTCCGGTGAGTTTTAAATATTCTGCAAAATAACTGATATTTTTCTTGATTGTAAGTCGAGGAATAGCATATAATCCTCCATAATAATTTAAATTTTCAGCGAGGGTAAGATCGGCAAACAATCCATCCTGCTGTGGCACAAAACCGATATTGTTTTTTGTAATTTTAAAATCACCGGATCCATTCGACCGAGTCGTGATAGTTCCATTGAGAGGTTTAATAAGATCGCAAATGATATGGATCAAAGTCGTTTTACCTGCACCATTCGGCCCCAATAAACCATTGATCTTATT
>JAYUWT010000148.1:0-5242 GCA_043753405.1 Saprospiraceae bacterium
TCATCCGTATATAAAAACATTAAAACCCTGCCGCCGGTTTGATTTCCGATCCGGCTGCGCTGTTCCTGATTTGCTGCTTTTGCCAGAAGAATGGCGCAACTACCATTACCTCGTGGTTTTATGACCACCCATCTTTTTACCTCACTTAAGACGGTATCTTCTATTAATTCAAAGCCGAGTTTTTGTGTATAAAATTCGATTGCTTCATCGTAGTCCCGCACTACTAGTGCAAACTGAGCTATGTATTGGTTCATGATCGCTTATCTTTTTCATCATAAAAATAACGTAAAAAAAACCTTTCGAAGACTTTCCCCTGCGGGCGGGGTGAACGACGTGGATAAGGTCAAAAAATGACCTTATCGAGGAGAGAAAAGGAACGATGTCCTGAAGAAAGAAGGACAAAGTGGAGTCAGAACATCAATGAAGGATGAATAGATGCTTCTGTGCAAGGAAGTGGGAATTATAAAACCCTAAATTCTTTGCTTCAATTTTTCCTTACCCTCCCGAAGAGCTAAGGTTTATACACAACTTTTTTATATCGCACTTTCAGCGCTCGTTGAACTCTTTTTTAAACCCAGAGCTTTGCTCTGGGCTTTGTAATTGTGGCCTTTCAGGCCGTTTTGAGCATAGATTGAAAGAGTAAAATTAATTTAAAAATTCATATAGATTGAAACAAAATCATTAAATTGTTTCAATTCCTCGAATTGCCTGAAAGGCATAAATTACAAAGCCCGGTGCAGCGCACCGGGTATGATAACGGTTTGTAATGAGCTCTGAAGGAGCGGTCATCTTGTAAGTCGGGATTAAATAATAAATTTCTTTGGCTTGAATTTATCAAATCATTGACCTTTATTTAAAATTACTTATTTGTGTATAAACCCTAGCCCGAAGAGGGCGAATTCCGTTGTCTCATATTCTGCATTCCAATTAAAATTCAGAAATAATTATCTCTAAAATAAACCTTTATCTTTACTTTATAATTAACTGAAAGATTGCAGCTCTATAATGTGACATTATAATAATGGAAGAAAATTTATATAATATAAGACCGGTCAATGTGGTCCGCTATGTCACCCCGCTTAGGGAGGGTGGATCACTGCCCGCTATTGTCGAAGCAGACGATGGGCTGTCCTATGTTTTAAAATTCAGGGGAGCAGGACAAGGCACTAAGGCATTGATAGCCGACCTCATCGGAGCAGAACTGGCCAGGGTAGCGGGCTTAAAAGTACCCTTTCTTGCATTTGCTCAATTGGATGAAGGTTTTGGAAGAACTGAGCCTGATGAGGAAATTCAGGATCTGTTAAAATTCAGTACAGGATTAAATCTTGGAGTATATTTTATGTCGGGAGCAATTACTTATGATCCTCTTGTGTATGAACTGGATACCATGCTGGCTTCAAAAATTGTATGGCTCGATGCTTTTATTACGAATATTGATCGAACTGTACGCAATACAAATATGCTTTTCTGGAATCGTGAATTGTGGCTCATAGATCATGGAGCATCATTGTACTTCCATCACGATATCGAAACATGGGAGGAACATGCCATGCGACCGTTCACTCTTATAAAGGATCATGTTCTGTTGCCGATCGCTGATAAATTAAAGGAAGCAGATGTGTATATGCACAGTGTGATCAATGAAGCAGTCATCAATCAGATAGTCGATCTCATTCCGGATGACTGGATCAATACTCCGCTGGAAGTAACCAATATCGATGATCGAAAAAACATTTATCGTCAGTTTTTAAATACAAGACTTTCGTCTTCCCATCTATTTCTAAATGAAGCTATCAATGCAAGGGAAGAACTTATTTGAGTATGCAATTATAAGGTATGTGCCTCGTGTGGAACGGGGTGAGATGCTCAATCTGGGTGTGATACTTTATTGCAAAGAACTCGACTTCCTTGAATTGAAATACAAGATAGATCCAGGCCGTCTAAAAGCATTTTATAAGGAAAGCGACATTGAAACTCTGGAAATGCATCTTAAATCCTTCGAAATGGTAACCAAAGGAGATGAGAATGCATTTGGTATTTCTTCCCTGGAACAATCTTTCCGATTCAGATGGCTTGCATCGAAACGCAGTACGATCATACAGACATCTGACATCCATCCGGGGTTGTGTGGTGATCCCAAGGAAATGTTGGAACATCTGTTTCGACAACTGGCGGGATAATTATAAATTATAAATTATAAATGATAAATGGTGAATGTGCAGCGAAGCAATGTCCCGCGTTATGTGGGTTTGAAATTTGATTGTTGGAGGTTGAATGGAACGAAGATTGCTGGGTAATTCTTCTTTTTGTCTTCTTAATAATTCCCCCGGAAATGAAATTAAAGGAGCTTTCAATATTAGGATAAGTTCTACTTTAAGTTCAAAAGCGTTTGAGCAAGCAAACCTAGCCGTGAAATTTTTAAATCAATTTGTAGAAGTGGCGATAAAAAAGTTAGTATTATCAGGATAATTGAAGATTTATCCCCAACTCTTCTGCTATTTTATAAAGTTTTTTATCCATAGTCAAAAGTTGAGAATTCGTTTTTATTGCTGTTACGCAATATATAGCATCATAAAAACTCAACTGATATTTAACTGCCAATAAAAAAATTGATTCAAAATCTGCTGATATATCGATCCAATCAGTGATCAGTAACCGGCATAGATTTATGTATTCGATACATTTGGATATTTCCAAATCCTCAAATCGGTGGTATTTTACAAAAACATTTCCTATTTCCAAATGGAAGATGAATGGTGCAATTATGGTTTCAGCACTTTTACAAATCTTAATAAGATCATCATTTTTTTCAAGTACAATTTTGACTGCTGCGCTTGCATCTAAAACTAAAATCATTGTTCCCGGTCTTCTCTGATCCAGGAAATAGCTTTATCTGCCGCTAAAGATAAAGGAACTTCAAGTTTACTGATGAGATCCAGAGTCTGATCTTTCCTTTGCATTTTGGATATTTTATCATTATCCAGGGCTACTTCAATCAGGTAAATAGCTTGTTGATTTATACTCCTCCTTGATTTCCCGGCAGATATAATTAAAAGGTCATAAAGTTCCTGAGGGCAGTTACGTATTTGTAATGTAGGCATAATGCTGGTGTTTTGCATACAATAACCATTTTATAGAGTTTCCGGTTCAATTATTTATCAAAATAATTTTCAAATCAAACTTTTTTTACCTTTGCAGCTTCAGGTTTTTAAAATGCCCTGAAAATATCTAATGCAATTAAAAAACCTCAATAAACATATCCGTTATTTCAGAGCACCCGGCCTGGGATTGATCGATAAATACAGGTTACATAGGCGCTCGAGATATCAGTCTTTTGATCTGGATTTTTTTGGAAAAAAGATTTGCGTTCCCGACGCCGGTTCTTTCCTTGGTGTTTATCAGGAAATGTTTGTCAACGAGATTTATAAATTCAATTCAAAGAATTTTTCTCCGGTTATCATTGACTGTGGTTCGAATATAGGTTTGTCAATCATTTATTTTAAACAATTATATCCTCTTGCACGGATCATTGCCTTTGAAGCCGATCCGGAAATAAGTAAAACCTTGATCAAAAATGTAAGGGTTTTTGGCTACAAAGATGTTGAGATCCATTCAAAAGCAGTCTGGATCCACAATGGTTCTATTGAATTTGAGGTGGAGGGCGGGGCTTCCGGCAAAATCAATACAGATAAAACTGAAGATGGTAATACAATTATAATTCCTGCTGTCAGACTCAAAACTATTCTCCAAAAATACGAAGTAATTGACTTTCTAAAAATAGATATTGAAGGAGCGGAATTTGAAGTTATTCATGATTGCGCTGAGGAATTAAATAAAGCTCGAAACATCTTTATCGAATACCATTCTATGGAAAATAAAGAACAGCAATTAGGAGCTTTATTATCTATTCTTACCCATGCCGGTTTCAGATATCATATCACCGAAGCTTATACTGCTCGTCACCCATTTATAGAAAGAAATCCGATGATGGGAATGGACCTGTTGCTGAATATATATGCGTGGGCAGATACGAGATACTAGATTCTAGATGCTAGATACTAGATATTAGACACTGTATACTGGATACTAGACACTGGATACTAGACATTAGACATTAGATACTAGATCTATGAAATACGAATAGATGCTTCTGCAACAGGAGGAGGAGTTTATGGATTCTTATTCTATATAATTTTGTGTTCTGTTTACCTGATAGGTAGTCAATTGACTGATTTTCCCTTCCCTCATTTGAAATACATCGCAGAATAATGCATCCAGAATTCCACCGGTTTTGAACTCACATCTGACGCTGCCTTCTGCTATCACTATGTTATTTTCTTCCACCATACGCAAGATATCTATGACAGGTCTTCCTACAAAATTATCATTTTCGATCTCTTTATCGAAAGCTTCCTTGCCTGTCAGATCAATAAAACCGGGCATGATCCATCGGACATCGTCCGTAAGGCAGGAAAGGATCTTAAGATGATCGCCTTCATTGAAACCTTTCATATATAAGGAAACTGTTTGTTTATTTGGAGACATATTACTTTATTGAATTATTTTTTAAAGATGCAAAATGGTGTATATATCTATGAATTAATTAAATAATAATCAATGGATTTCCCTTACCTGCACCCAAAGTGCCGGGCAATGAAAAGACATCCTAAAAGTCGGACTATAAACATCTTTAATTAATGCCATTTACATTTAATTGTATATGACAATAATAATAAAAGTTTTCATGTTAAATTTTTTTAAACAACGAACGGCATATTCTAAACTTATAATTTTTAAATCATATAATTATTCTTAATTCCATACATTTAAGCTGTGGTTTACGTTAAGCGAATATCAGCTAAGTTTATTAAGTTTTAGATTCATGAAACAATTTTCAAACTCATTTATTTCCGGAAAGACCCTGACCATCGTGGTTTTGTTTCTCGCATTTTATGCTAAAATGCAAGCTCAAAGTGTACCCAATAGTGAATATTATTTTTCCAGAAATGAGGTCGGAGTGAGTGTGACAAGCATTTTGTCCAATGTGTTGAGTTTCAATGCCAATAATGTGCAGACTCCCTATGGTATCTTTTACAGACATCGTTTTGACAAAATGTTTTTACGTGTAGGTCTTGATCTGAGTTATGAAAAATCTGATGATTCGTCATTTGATCCTGCGACAGGCGTATTTTTTACTTCTGAACTTGAGACCAGCCTGGCCAATCTTAGAATCGGAATAGAG
>JAYUWT010000149.1:0-2135 GCA_043753405.1 Saprospiraceae bacterium
ATCAACCCCCTAAATCGTCATTTATGCCATAGTTGAAATTGTACTCAACTAACCATCTTTGTAAGATCATTTCAACAAATATTTTAATTATTAAAAAAACATATATCATGACAAATAAAATTTATCCATGCTTATGGTTTGACGGTCAGGCCAAAGAAGCAGCAGATTTTTACTGCACAATCTTTTCAGATGCGAAGATCAAAACAGATACTCCTATGGTGGTCAACTTTGAACTCGGAGGACAAAAATTTATGGGATTGAATGGTGGCCCTCAATTTAAGATTAATCCTTCTATTTCCATCTTTGTAGTCTGTGAGACAGAAGCTGAAATAGATGCGGCCTGGGCGAACCTAAGTGCCGGCGGAACAATATCAATGCCAATGGGCAAATACGACTGGAGTGAAAAATACGGTTGGGTCGAAGACAAATATGGGGTCAATTGGCAATTATCCTTTGGCAAATTGAAGGATGTCGGCCAGAAATTTACACCCACTCTGATGTTCACGGTAGACCAACATGGAAGGGCTGAAGAAGCAGTACATTTTTATACTTCCATATTTGAGAATTCAGGCATCACAGGCATTATGAAATATGATGAAGCAGATAAAAAGAACGCAGGGACAGTGGTGCATGCACAATTCAACATCAATGGATTTGTACTGATGGCTATGGACAGTGCCGAGGATAAATCTGAATTTAATGAGGGATTTTCATTGGTGGCCGAATGCAAGGACCAACTCGAAATAGATCATTACTGGGACAAATTAACTGAAGGTGGTGCTGAAAGCCAGTGTGGATGGCTTGAAGACAAATTCGGTGTGTCCTGGCAGATCATACCTGATAATCTTGGTGCACTTATGTCTGATCCTATCAAAGGCCCAAGAGCAATGGATGCACTTTTGAAAATGAAAAAACTTGATATAAAAACACTGACAAATGCCTAAAACCATGCATATTCAGTCATATCTGACCTTCAATGGCAATTGCAGGGAGGCTCTGACTTTTTACCAATCCTGTCTTGGAGGTGAACTGAAGTTTCAGACTATAGGTGAATCCCCACTTTCTGAAAAAATGCCGTCGATAATGAAAGATTACATTCTTCATGCTACACTTACTCAGGGTGAACTGGTGATCATGGCATCAGACATGGTGCCGTCTTCAGGATTGATCAAAGGTAATGCTGTGTCTTTATCACTTCAATGCAAAAGTGAGATAGATGTTAGAAATTGTTATAAAATGCTTTCGGAAGGAGGCAATCCAGACCATCCTCTGGAACTTAGTTTTTGGGGTGCGCTATTTGGAGATCTAACTGATAAGTTCGGCAATCATTGGTTACTGTCTTATAATAAAAAAACAGAATAATGAGAAAACTTATTTTAGAAGTTCAGATGACTTTAGACGGATTCATGGCAGATGTTAAAGGAGAAAATTCGTGGCAATTGTGGGACTGGGGACCTGAATGGAACTGGGACGAACCTTTAAAAAAGTATTTCAGTGATCTGACTGACAGGGCCGACCTTATTTTATTGAGCCGTAAGATGGCCCAGGAAGGATTTCTGTCACATTGGTCCGCAGCAGGAAAGGATCCTAAGGACCTCCGTTATGAATATGCAAATAAAATAAATCAAACACCTAAAGTTGTTTTTTCTAAAACTTTGCAACATTCAGAATGGAAGGATATCGAACTGATTAATGGTGATCTGGTGGAGGAGGTAAATCGTTTGAAACGAATGGAAGGGAAGGATATGATCATATATGGAGGAATCAATTTTGTTTCAAATCTTATCAAAGAAGACCTTATAGATGAATATCAGATCTTTGTCAATCCCGTAACCTTAGGTGAAGGTATGAGTATGTTCAATGACCTGAAACACCTTAAACTAATAAAAAGTATACCTTTTGAAAGTGGCATAATTGTATTAATTTATTCATCTTTTAAAAAAATATAAAATGAAAAACACAAAAATTATTTTTTGGTCCGCTACCCTCCTGATATTTTTATTTCAGGGAGTAATGCCTGCCCTGACAGGCCACACTGAATTAGCAAAAGAAGGCATCCGACATCTGGGTTATCCGGAGTATTTCGGAACAGCTTTGGCTATCTGCAAGGTCCTGGGTGCTTTAGCCCTAATGGT
>JAYUWT010000150.1:0-5238 GCA_043753405.1 Saprospiraceae bacterium
AGAATATTAAAGAAAAAAGTATCAAGAACACTTTTCAATAAACGCATAGTGATGCTGGACCTGGCTGCACTGGTAGCAGGTACAAAATACAGAGGACAATTTGAAGAAAGGATCAAGGCCATTATGAATGAACTTGAGAAAACCAGAGACGTCATTCTTTTCATTGATGAGATTCATACCATCGTAGGCGCCGGCGGTGCAACAGGTTCACTGGATGCTTCCAATATATTCAAACCGGCTCTGGCAAGAGGTGAATTACAATGTATCGGAGCTTCTACACTTGACGAATACAGACAGTACATAGAGAAAGACGGTGCCCTGGATAGAAGATTCCAGAAAGTCATCGTAGATCCGCCTTCTGCCGAAGAAGCGATCATCATCCTTAAGAATGTTTGTTCAAAGTATGAAGAATTTCATAATGTCACATATTCTGACGAAGCTATTAAAGCATGCGTAAGATTGAGTGACAGATACATAAGTGACCGTTTCTTGCCGGACAAAGCCATCGATGTAATGGATGAAGTTGGAGCAAGGGTGCATTTAAAAAATATACATGTTCCTAAACATATCGAAGATATTGAAAAACAGATCGAAGATATCAAGGAACATAAAAATCAGGCTGTTAAAAATCAACAGTATGAAAAAGCTGCTGACCTGAGGGACGATGAATCCAAACTGGCACGCACACTTGAAGAAGAAAAAGTGAAGTGGGAAGAGGATGCCAAATCCAAAAGATATCCTGTGGATGAAGATGATATCGCTGAAGTTGTGTCTATGATGACCGGCATTCCTTTGAAACGTGTGGCTCAGAATGAGAGTAATAAGCTCGTGAATATGAATGCCGATATCAGGCAAATGATCATCGGTCAGGATCCTGCCATTGATAAAGTTGTTAAAGCTATTCAACGAAACAGGATCGGCCTGAAAGATGCCAGAAAACCTATAGGTTCATTCATCTTTTTAGGCCCTACGGGTGTCGGAAAAACAGAATTGGCAAAGGCGCTTGCAAGATATATTTTCGACTCTGACGACAGCCTTGTAAGGCTTGATATGAGTGAATACATGGAGAAATTCTCCGTGACAAGACTCATAGGTGCGCCACCGGGATATGTAGGGTATGAAGAAGGTGGGCAATTGACAGAGAAGGTCCGCAGAAAACCATATTCTGTCATCCTTTTGGATGAGATCGAAAAAGCGCATCCTGATGTTTACAACATTCTGTTGCAAGTGTTGGATGATGGTCAATTGACTGATGGCCTTGGTAGAAAAGTGGACTTTAAGAATACAATGATCATCATGACTTCCAATATTGGTGTCCGTCAGTTGAAAGACTTTGGTACAGGTGTTGGATTCAATACAGTTTCAAGAGTTGAAGCTGAACAGGAGAATTCGAAAAGTGTGATCCAGGCTGCATTGAAAAAGACTTTTTCACCTGAATTCTTAAACAGGATCGATGATGTGGTTATATTCAACAGTCTCGGTAAAGAGGAGATCTTTGAGATCATTAACATTGCATTGCAATCGCTTTACAGCAGATTGGCCTTGCTTGGATTTAAAATGGAACTGACCCTTGAAGCAAAAGAATTTGTTGCAGACAAAGGGTATGATCCTCAGTTTGGAGCCAGGCCTTTACACAGGGCTATTCAAAAGCATATAGAAGATCCTCTTGCTGAATTTATCCTGAATGAAAATCCTCAGGAAGGAGCAACATTCTCAGCAGTCATGAATGATGATAAGACAGGATTGAAAATTACCTTGTTAACAGAAACCAAGGCAGTATAAATCTTAGGTTTTCAGATCTGAGCATAAAAAAAGGGAAGAAATAGTAAAATTTCGCCCCTTTTTATTTTCGGTGGAGTTTTAAGCTGAGAAAGATGTCCCGCAACCGCAGGTACTCTTTGCATTCGGATTGATGAAAGAAAATCCTCTGTTATTCAATCCCTCGACCCAATCGATCTCCATACCAATCAGATAGATGCCATGAGCTTTCTGCATATAAACTTCAAATCCATTGATGAAATAAACATCATCATTGGGTTTTTTTTCATCAAATCCCAACTCATAACTAAATCCTGAGCAACCTCCGCCTTTTACGCCGATCCTAAGACCGTATTCAGCAGGTATGTTCTGAGATTCCTTAATTAGTTTAAGTTGAGTCACAGCGCCGTCTGTCAAACCGATCGGAGCTGTTATAGTGCTTTCTTCTGTCATTTCTATTATTATTTTGAAAGTGCAAAATTACTAAAAGGAAACAAGAATGGAATTAAAAAAGTTTACAATTCAGATTCTAGAGACTAGACACTAGATTCTAGAAGGCAAACAACAAACTCCAAACACGAAGTTTATTTCAAATAAAAACTTATAGGCATCGTATAATACACAGGTACCGCCTTGCCCTCCATATATCCCGGTTTCCATCTCGGCATCAGGCTGATTAATCTGAACACTTCATTTCTGGCACCAAAATGAACCATATCATCAACTATAACCGGTTCTGTGACCCTGCCATCTGCTTCAATGGTAAATCTGACGATCACTATCCCTTGTGCATTATTTTTTTTAGCGTCTTCCGGATAGATCAGGTACTCATTAATAAACATGTTCAGGCCTTGTTCTCCACCCGTAAATTCAGGAAGTTGTTCAGGAGTAATCTGGACCTTACCCTGGTCCATGCTGAATTCTCTGACGCCACTTGCAGGCTTGGGTGTATATTCCAACATAATGGTCGTTGAATCCGGCTTCATGTGCGGAGCCGGAATATGCTTTGGTATCGGTTCTTTAGCCTTGGGCAAAGGTTTTTGACCTGTAACCGAACCTATCAGAAAGATCATTAAAAAAAGTATAAATCCTGTTTTTGCTGTTATCATGTACTTATTTACTTGTCGAGTTCTATGTATAACGGCAAGACATAACGAAATCTTACTTCCCTTCCATTTTGGCTTGCCGGCTTCCATTTTGGCATTATATTGATGACCTCTATTAATTCCTCTTTTATAACATCATACCTGTTATCCCCTTCAAAGGAAGGATTAGTAATCGATCCATCCTTTTCAATAATAAACGTAACAATAAATTCTACCCTGGACTTTTTCTTTACAGGATAAACAAGATAATTCAAGTTGCTGGATATAAACTTATATATCGCGTTCTGACCATCGGGAAATTCCGGTTCAAC
The DNA here is from genome assembly GCA_043753405.1 of Saprospiraceae bacterium. Taxonomy (GTDB): domain Bacteria; phylum Bacteroidota; class Bacteroidia; order Chitinophagales; family Saprospiraceae; genus Parvibacillus. Next base: position 3,176 of record JAYUWT010000150.1, read on the forward strand.
TTCTGCAACAATAAAATATTTGTTCTCCTTAGGATGTGCTGATTTAATAATATTACTTGCAGAGTCTTTTGGTTGGCCATAGGCCAAAAAGGAGGGTAACATGAGTGACGGCAGGAAAAGCAGTCTGATAAATGTATATCTCATTTAATTATTCCGAATCAAGTTACAACTTGAATGTAAAAGGCATAGTATACTGAACCCGTACTTCTTTACCATCTTGTTTACCGGGCTTCCATTTTGGCATACTATTTATGACCCTAATTACTTCAGCAGATGCACCGTAATTAACTGCGTCCCTTATAATCGTAGGTGTGGAAACTGTTCCGTCTTTTTCTACAATGAACTGGGCGATAACTTTACCCTGAACTTTGTTTGCTTTTGCCTCAGCCGGATATATTAGATTTGCTCCAATAAATTGATACATAGCGTCCTGTCCGCCTGGAAATTCTGGTTGTGTTTCAACAACCGTATAAACCTTATTTTCCTCAAGATAAATTTCTTTGGCATTCATAGGCGGTGGAGGTGGCTCTGCTAAAATAGGAGCAGGAGTGGTAGGGGCTGCTGGTGGAGCTACAACCGGTGCCGGGGGTGGAGGAGGTGCTTTTGGTATTTTTTTAGATTGACCAATTGCCAAGCCTGAAAACAGCAGGAAGGCTGCCAGACAAAATGATTTAATAACTGAATTATTCATTGATTTTATTTTTATTGCGTTTATAGATTTATAATTTGAAACTAACAGGAATAGAATACATAACCCTCACCGGTTGATCATTGATCTTACCCGGAGACCAATAGGGCATTTTATCCAGTAATTGTAAAACTTCCTGATCAGCACCAAAGCCAACTTCGTCTTTTTGTATGGTGGCTGTTGAAACCTTTCCATCTTTTTCAATAATAAATTGAGCTACAACTACACCTTCTTTTTTCTTTTTCCGGGCAGCTTCAGGATACTTTATATTATTACCGATCCATTTATATAATGCTTCGTTACCACCTTTGAACTGAGGCTGTTCATCCACTTCCGTGTAAACTACCTCATTTTGCTTTGTTACAGTAACCGTAGTGGTATGCTCATCTTCACGTTCAATAACTTTTTTTGGAGCCTCCACGGGTTGAGGAGAGCTTGCGGGCTTCTTTTTCATTTTCTCAGACTGAGCGTTTGATATGCTCACAGCCCCAAATATGGTTATAAGAACTATGCAGGTATTAATAATATTTTTCATAGAATTGAATTTAAACGTAAATATACGATATATAACTTAAATATGCGAATTTAATTATAAATTATAAATGAAATATAACGGCCGGGTGGTCTTTAAGTTCATTTCTCAAGTTTGATCACCCACATGGTCCAGGAAGGGATCTTCCATGTTTCCTTTAATTCTACTTTTGATTTGTCCACTAAATTAGTGCCTTTCAAAAATCCTTTCGTCCTTTCAGCAAAGCGGTCTAACTTAATTTCTTTTTCAGTATCCATCGTATTCATGACACACATGATCGTTTCCTCGCCCTCAAACCGGAAATATACATAAACTCCATCCTGAGGTGCAAATTGGACCATTTTACCTGTCGTAAGTGCCTTGGATGTTTTACGGTAATTCGCCAGCTTACTGATCAGATTCCACACTTCATTTTCTTTTTCACTGCGACCTTTCTTTGTAAATTTATTTTTTTTGTCTCCTTTCCATCCACCGGGAAAATCTTTTCTTACATATCCGTCACTTGGTTGTGTTACACCTGTCATGAGTACCTCGCCCCCATAATATAATTGAGGAATACCACGACAGGTAAGCAACCAGCTTAAAGCGACCTTATATTTTTTCAGGTCTTCATTATAAACGGAGTATGCCCGGCTAATGTCATGATTGTCCAGGAAAATAACATTATTGTAAGGATTTTTATACACAAAATCCTGTGCGAGGGTAGAGTACAATTTATTGACCCCATCATTCCATCCAAATGGTTTTGACATCACATCATTGATGCCCCATAGTAATTGAAAATCAGTCACTCCGGACATATTGCTTTTATAAGGAATATTGTAAATATTCTCGGTAAAATAA